>MVQR01000139.1 GCA_002067815.1 Syntrophus sp. PtaB.Bin001
GAAAAAAACTTTCCCTTCGAGGCAGTGTTTACCACCCACCGCGGACATGCGACGGAACTGGCGCGGGCTGCACTCCGGGATGGATGCGATCTGGTCGTGGCCGTCGGCGGCGACGGGACGTTCAACGAAGTGGTAAACGGCATGGTTGCCCGGGACGGCAAGGCAGTCAATCCGGATGTCGGGCTGGGCTTGATCCCCCTTGGCACTGGTTCGGACTTTGCCCGCACAGTGAACATTCCGAGCGATGAAGATGCTGCCGTGCAGCGTCTGACACGGGCAGCGAAAGATGTTCCGCTTGACCTGGGCAGGATAACCTTTCATCAGGCGGGCAAACCGGCGGTACGCTTTTTTGTAAACGTCTCCGGAATGGGTTTCGATGCCGAGGTGATTGCGCGGCTTGAAGACAGCGGCAAAAGAGGTGGTGGCACGATTCCTTATTATCGGGCACTTCTTGGCGCGATTTTCCGCTTTCGCAATTTCGATGTCAAGATAACCATCGATGGCAGGATTGTGCGGGGCAACATCAATCCAATTGTCGTCTGCAACGGAAAATATTTCGGCGGCGGAATGAAAATCGGTCCTAACGCAATTCTGAATGACGGCAAATTTCACGTCATGCTCGGCCGCGACTTTACCGCGCTGGAATTGCTCCTTGCCACCCCCAGGCTTTACACCGGATCGATTCTCAAGCACCAAAAAGTAACCGAGTATGTAGCCAAAACCATCACGGTTGAATCGCCCACTCCAATCCCGACGGAAGCCGATGGTGAGTTGATCGGCGAATGCGAAGGACCGACTACGTTCGAGATTATACCCGCTGCGCTGAAACTTCGGTTATAAAGGGCTGACTAGAGCATAGGTAAGGCTGATTATATTTCTCACCACCAGCCGTCGAGTTCCTCGATTACCCGCCAGGCAACCGCTGCGCCGTCTTTATTGCTGCCCCAGAGGGAGAAGACTGTGCGGGGTGAACGGTACGTCTTGATGACGTCGTGCAGTGAATTTTTCAGAGTTTCCTCCGAGTCGGTCTCCAGGCTGATCACGGTCTGGCTTATCGTATCGAGTTCCTTATCGAGAGTCTTTTCGCCCGAGGGCGTCATTTCGCCTTTGATCTCCTCAAGGCCGACCTTGAGCGACCACTTTGCCGCGAGTGCCTGAAGGTCCTTTTCCGAAATTGCCTGGAGCGGGTCTCCAGGGTAGTATCTCAGCTTTACCAAATATTGCACGTCTCCCTCCTTGATCCCTGTCTAGGACTTTTTCAGATAATCCCTGTACTTCTGCATACTTTCCTTCCGCTGATCCTTCGTTTTCATGAAAAATTCCTTGGAAGGTTTCAGATGATAGGTGAAGTGGCGCTGAAGGTTTTCAACGGACCAACGGTGCCTTGCAATCGCCTCCTGGGAAAAGACGACCTTGATTTTGCCTTCTTCGATCTTTAAACTACCCCGAACGGCGCAGACGGGGCACTCTACAGATTCCATGTCTTTTAAAATCCGAATATTCCGGTCGTGGCAGATGGGACAAATCCCCTCTTCGCCTTGAAAGGAATGGTCCCCCGTTGAAATCGCCCTGACGACCTGTTTTCCCAAGTTGCGGCATTTTTCCAGGGCATCCTGGATAAGAGGCGCTTCACTGAGACCCTGAACGTGAATCAGCAACTGGTTGACGACATCCACTCCGAGGGCCAGCAGCCAGGTGTTGGTCTGTTGAAATACATTCTGGGTCCAGCCCCTGGTGGCGTAGGGAACGATAACGCCCCCGACCTTCCCCCGGACCGTGTTCTGCTGCATGGGGGCGAACCCGCGGTCAATGAGCTGCTTGACGATCGCCGTGGCTTCCAGGATATAGCAGGGCACTCCTACAATGATGCCGTCGCTTTCGGCCATTTTCCCGAAAATAAAATTGGCGTCGTCCTTTATCACGCAATCCCGCTCCTGAAGAAGACAGGCGGCGCATCCCCGGCAGGGTCCCACGTTGTAATCGGTCAAACGCAATATTTCGACTTGGGCGCCTTCTTCCTCCGCCCCCATAAGCGCTTCCTTGGTCAGTATCTCCGAGTTTCCAAGCTGGCGCACGCTCCCAACAAGCCCCAGTATCTTCATGTTTTCCCTCTTGTTTTTTTGATCGTCTATAGCATGAATGAACGACTTAATCTACGGTTAACAATTCCGAACGAGGTGCACAAAAAAAACAACCGTGTCGGAGCGACGGCTGCCTGAACGCCTGATCATTTTCAATGCAAGAACGGCCACCCTGGACTTTCGGAGGATGGCCGCACGTTGCTCCTCTGTCAATCGACAACGATGACAGTCAGCTTCCCTGCATGATTAATAACCTTGTTTGAAACACTGCCTAAGGCGAATTGCTTGCTTGCCGAGACACCACGCTTGCCCAGGATTACGCCATCGTAGCCTCCTTCATTGGCCTCAAGAAGAATATCGTCGGCAACACCGGCCACTTGCCGGCGGAGTTCAACACAGATGCAGTCGGCGGAAAAACCAGCTTTTATTAAAGTTTTTTTTGCCTCTTCCAGAAAACCTTCGGCGGCGGCTCTTTGTGCCTCCTCAATAACGCAGAACTCCTTGATGTTTTCGGTCAACAGCGGGTGCACTTCCGAAGGGCCATGCAACTCGCAGGCGGCAGCCGGGTCGGCGACAACGCTCATTAAGGTGATCTCGGCGGTGGGGGAGATGTTATTAGCTACGAATTCAACCGCCCTCAAGGAATTTCTCGATCTGTCCAATGCCACCAAGAATTTTTTTGCCATTGTTCTTCTCCTTTCATCCGTAGTCTTCAGCTTATCGTCCTCATTTCAAATTCGTTACAACTACTAATTGATGATTGAATCATTCCCTCTTGCCTTCGTTTCTTGCATTGTTGTCGGTTTCTTGAATTGTTTTAATGATTGGACTTACTTTTAAAAGACGTTTGCGGCCAATGGCGAGTTTCTTGACTTGATTGCGAATCTGTTTTTAATTTCGTAAGAATGATGATGATAATATAGCATTTTCAGGATGAATTTTCAAAACAGGCTTGCGTCGATTTTGAAAAATTCCTTATTGATATTTCTATGAGAACAACCGAAAAGGGTGACTGGCATGGCTCATAGTATGATGCCAAGTCACATTCAAAGTGATGATAGGCGGCAAAGAGGTGGCGACGCAGTCGTATAGTTGATTAGTAGAGTCGCCGATAAGGTCAACCGAAGGTCGACAACAGGTCATGAGGATTTTGCGAGAGACGGTGTTTACAATACTCTATGCGCCCCGGAATAAATCTTCATTTCCGCTTTCCGGAAAACCCTGACCTCCATATCGGTGAGCATCTTGGAGCCAGCGTCACGGACGAAGCCGATTACGGTTATTCTGCATTTTTCACCGATTTCTATCCCTCTGTCCGTTACGGCGGTTTTGGTGGCGACCAGTGGAATCCCGGCGCGGGCGATTTTCGTGACCATTTCGGAAGCCATGCGGCCGGTGGAGACCATGAAGGTGCCAGCGCAGTCGATATTGTTCAAAAGAGCGAAGCCGATTAGCTTGTCCAGCGTGTTATGGCGGCCGATGTCTTCCACGACGCAGAGGAGATTCATCCCGCTATCGAAAAGCGCGGCGGAATGCACGCCTCCGGTTTCTCCGTAAAGGGAGGCCTTTTCAAAAAGGAGATTCATCGCCCGGAAGATGTCTTCCCTGGCGATTTTCAGGCCGGACTTGATGCGCGGCAGTGTCGAGGTTTCGAAATAGGCCGTCCGGCCGCCGCCGGAGACAATACGGTAGCTGGTTTTGGCCTGGCGGTTAGCCGGCGTATCAGTCATTGACAGGATTGCTGTTGCACCTTTTTCCGTGATTTCCAGTTTAGTGATTTCTCCAGCATTTTCGATAAAGCCCTGCCCAAATAGATACCCTACCACCAGTTCCTTCTCCATCGAAGGTGCGACCGATGCGGTGGCCAGATGTTCGCCGTTGACGTAGATGGGCAAATCTTTTTCAATGACGACGCTGGTTTCTGCAGATAGAAACTTGCCGTCTTCCAGTATCTTGACTTTGAAGGTCTTTGCCGCCGGGATCTCGCTTGTCATTCTATTCTCTCCGGATGTGAATACACGATCATGCTGTTTCTTCTTACCTTGCCCACTATCGTTATCCCTGATTCTTCCGCCAGTTCAACGGCAAGCGAGGTCGGCACACCCTTGGTGGCGACGACCGGGATGCCAGCACTGCGGCACTTCAGGATCATCTCCGTCGGTTGCCGGCCGGTGGATGCGGCTACAAGTTTAGAGAAATCGGCATTTTCCAAAAGGGCGGCGCCGATAACCTTATCCAGGGCGTTGTGACGACCCAGGTCTTCAGCGACGGCGACTGTCTCCTTTCCGTCGAGGAAAAGCCCCGCGGAATGCACGGCTTCGGTCTCCGAAAAAACCGGCGATGTAAGGATGGCGCTAACGCATTCGAAAACGTCCTTGCTGCCTACCTTGAGACCCGAGGTCACCGTCTTTGAAAGATCGCGCTTTTCGATGCCGGGCCTGAGCTTCACCTGGGCGATGCTGTTTTCGATTTCGAGAGAAACGATGTCCGCGGCTTTATTGATAAACCCCTGGATGTACAGATGACCGACGACAAACTCCTTTTCCCGGGCGGCCATGATCATGGCGGTGACAAAGTGATTGCCGTCCACAAAGACGGTCAACGCCGCCTCCCTTATGATCCGTTCGTCGGCAGGGGTAAGTTCTCCGTCAACCCGGGTGTAGGAGATCTTTTTGAGAATTTTATCTTCCATAAGGCACCATGAAATATTCCTTCGAGACTGCTGTTGACGGTTGCACAATATTCAAATTGTATTCGGTTTCTTTTAACATAACTGGAGACCGGTGACAAGATGCCCATTGCCCCGACAAAACTTTCTCAAGACAACGACGCAATGAGAATAAGCCCGTTGACGAAATAAAAAATGCGGACGTATTTTCCGTGAAAATCAAGCTCCACCCAATTGCGGGTCGCAATGATGATTTTCCAGAGTTTGATGAGAATCGGAATTGTGAGCACCACGCACCAGGCGATGGAGGAAAAATATCCGCTGACGATCAGGGCGGCAATGCTGGCGTAGATCGCAATCCAGTAGGCAAGCAGAAATTTCAGGGCCCCTCTCTTGCCCAGCCGGACCGCCAGGGTGCGCTTGCCCGCCGCCCGGTCCGTTTCGATGTCCGGAAGGCTCTGATAATACAGGATCAACGCGACCATCAAACCGATGGGCAACGATACCGGCAGGGCCGACCAGTCCACCCGCCCCAGAAGAACCCAATTACAGCCAAGGACCATCACCGGTCCCATGTTTACCGCGACGAAAAGTTCGCCAAGGCCATGATAGCCGTACCTGACGGGAGGTGCTACGTAAAAGAGGCTGCTGAAAAAGGCGATGATCATCAGGGGGACAATCGGCCACAGTTTCAGGGTCCAGGTCAGATAAAAACCGATAATTGCGGCGACGATGTAAAGGAGAATAATGGCCTTGCCCAATTCGGCCACGGTGATCTTGCCTTCCTGAAGGACGCGGGAGCCCCCGATTGATTCTCCGGCATCCGTTCCCTGTAGATGGTCGAAGTAATCGTTGGAGATGTTGGTGGCAAAGTGGACAAGAAAGGATGCGAAAAGAACGAGGATAAAGTGCGGAATCGAAAAAGATCCCTGCCTGCCTGCCAGGACCGCCCCGACGGTCAGCGGGATGAGGGTGGCGATGAAAAACGGCGGGCGGCTGGCCTGGACCCATGCCTTTAATTTGCTTGAATTCATGAATCGTTTCCTTTCTTGACTGAGGAAAGGGTTGTGGCATCACTTCCCGACAGCGCGCGCTTTAACGCCTCGACGATCTTTTCGGGGCACTGGCTGTGGATGTCGTGCGAGGCATCGGGAATTATTGTTACCTTCATCGAAGGAATCCTTCTCTTGATAGTTTTTGCCGTTCCGGCATAGGTTTCATCTTTTTCGCCGCAAAAGTAAAACAGGGGAACGTTCAAACCCGCGATTCGTTCGGCAAAGAAGGGATGATTCCCGACGCTCAGAATTTTCAGGGCGTAACGGAGTTCCTCGATATTGTTTTCCTGCTTTTCCCGAATAATCTGCTGTAGTTGGGGTGTGCCCGCAAGCGTCGTGAACAGGGGCAGACGATACCATCCTTCCAGAAATGCTGCAAGGTCCTTCTCCGTCCGGATATCGTCCAGCAGAGCCTGATC
>MVQR01000140.1 GCA_002067815.1 Syntrophus sp. PtaB.Bin001
TGGATGAATCGTTTTCGAAACAATCTTATGGCCGCAGATCTTGATATATTGATTGAGTTGGGAAATACACAAATATCTGCGAAAGATGCCATAAATCTTAAGCTTGGAGATGTCATTACGCTGGATAAGTATTGTACTGATCCTGTAAACATCTTTGTAGAGGGAATAATGAAATTTAAGGGTTATCCGGGAATTTACAAAGGGAACCAAGCTGTTAAAATTTCGGAGATAATACAGGAAAAAGAGGTCTGTGAATATGGAACAGAATGAAATTGATGAATTGCTTAAAGGAATCGATTTGAATGACAGTTCTGAATCGAGTGTGGATTCAAGTGATGATGAAAATTTTGGATGGGACGATGTCAAAGAAGAACTGGAAAAATCGCAGGTAGCGACTCCAAAGGTAGAAATCAGTCCTGCGAATTTTGAAGAAATGTCAGCAAGTACAAAGGTTGATTCGCAATTAAATTTAGATTTTATTCTCGACATCCCACTGACATTAAGTGTTGAACTGGGCCGTTGTCGAATGCTTATAAGTGAATTGCTGCAATTAGGCCAAGGATCAATCATCGAACTTCTCAAACTGGCAGGCGAACCAATGGATGTTTATGTAAATCAACGGTTGATCGCAAGGGGGGAGGTAGTCGTAGTAAACGAAAAGTTCGGTATAAGATTGACAGACATAGTTTCGCCTGCTGAACGTGTGAATAAGCTAAGATAGTTTAATGCCGGATAATTATTAATAAAACTAATAGGATAATATTTTGGAAACTGCGTCTTTTCTATCTTCACTGCTGAAAATGGTCTTCTCGCTTGCAATTGTCTTGGGCATGATGATCGGTGCAATGTATTTTATAAAAAAGCTGCTTCATAATGCCACTCCTGCGATCGACAGGGGATCCATGATTAAAATTCTGGCGAATAGATATCTAGGTCCTAAAAGCAGCATCATGGTTGTTGACGTTGCCGGACAAATAATTGTCGTCGGTTTGTCTAATCAGCAGATGACCGTATTGACGACAATTTCCGATAAGGATCAATTGGTCAAGCTGCGAAATATGCAAATAAATGAAGAAATATCGGGAATTCCAATAATTCAACAATTTGCAAGATGTAAGGAAAAAATAACTTCTGCCATGGATAACTTCAGAAAATGAAATTGAAAGCAATTTTGTCAGACCCCAAATTTATCTTCATCAAAGTATTCCTGATTGTACTTTTAACCATATTAATGTGGTCGAATATAGCTATTGCAGAACCACTATCTTTACCGAACATAAGTTTAAGTATTGGTGGAAAAGCGGACCAGCCGGATAAGGTCGCAACTGTAATTCAGCTTCTTTTTATTCTGACGGTTTTATCACTTACACCGGCTATTCTTTTGATGTTGACTTCATTCACAAGAATTGTCGTTGTTCTGTCTCTTTTAAGGCAAGCAATGGGCACTCAACAAATGCCGTCAAATCAGATAATTATTGGATTATCCCTTTTTTTGACTTTTTTTGTCATGTCTCCTGTGTGGCAGAAAGTCAATAGTGAAGCACTAAAACCTTATTATGATGAGGAAATATCCGGTGAACAGGCAATTGAAAAAGCAGTTGTCCCTTTAAAAGGGTTTATGCTGAAGCAGACAAGAGAAAAGGATATAGCCCTGTTTCTGAAGATATCAAAGGGGAAGAGACCGGAAAAGTCTGAAGATTTGACCCTTCCCGTTCTTGTGCCGGCCTTTGTTATTAGTGAATTAAAAACGGCGTTTCAGATTGGATTTCTTCTATTCCTGCCATTTTTCATAATTGATATGGTTGTTGCCAGCATATTGCTGTCCATGGGGATGATGATGCTTCCACCTATCATGATGAGTCTGCCTTTCAAATTACTTTTATTCGTATTGGTGGACGGATGGTATTTGATTATCGGGTCGCTTGTGCAAAGCTTTCATTAAGTAAGCTTTCTTATAAAGAGGAAATATATGACTGCAGAATTCGTCGTAGGCATCATGGCGGAAGCTATAAAAGTAACTCTGTTCATGTCCGCACCTGTATTAATTGTCTGTCTTGTTGTCGGCGTAGCAATAAGTCTGTTCCAGGCGGTAACGCAGATTCAGGAAATGACTTTGGCCTATGTTCCAAAGATCGTAGCTTGCTTTGTTGCTCTTGTAGCTGCACTGCCTTGGATGATAAATCTGATAATCAATTTCACTCATAACCTATTTTCCAATATTCCAAACTACGTAAAATAGTAATCGGATAAAAAAAGATCCTTAGACATTCAGGATTACATCATGACCCTGCCTCTGTTAACCCAAGAAGCAATAGATTCTCTCATATTTATTTTTCTAAGAGTCAGTGCCATGATCGTCGTAATGCCGATATTCGGCGGAGACAGATCAATTCCTGTCGTCATCAAGGGAGGAATTGCCATTTTTATCACTTTCATGTTGTTTCCCTTTGTTAAGATAAATCAGGAATACCAATCATTAGGCTTCATTTCAATGTTTGTCGGCATGATAAGCGAAATTCTTGTCGGAATTGTCATTGGCCTTGTTGCTCGTTTTATATTTGCAGGAATTCAGTTTGCCGGTGAATTGATCGGTTTTCAAATGGGCTTCTCTGTTGTCAATGCAATAGATCCGATGACGAGTACTCAGGTTTCTTTAATATCCCAGTTTCAATACTTCATGGCCATTCTGATCTTTTTGATTTTGAACGTACATCATGTATTCCTTTCTGCAATAGCTGAAAGTTTCGATAAAATAGCACCATTGCAATTCCATATGTCAGGGAAATTAATTCAAACCATATGTATTTATTCGAAAGATATCTTTGTTATTGCCGTTAAGATTAGTGCTCCTGTTCTGGCCGTGTTGATATTTACAAATACTGCATTGGGAATTGTAGCCAGAACGGTTCCGCAAATAAATATTTTTATTATGGGATTTCCTCTTCAGATTGCCCTTGGATTAATATTTATCGGGCTTACGGCTCCGGTCTTTGTTAATTACAGTGCAAGTCTTTTCAAGAATATATCAAATCAAGTGCATATGCTTATCATGCTAATGTGAAAAGTAATCTCCAACAAATAAATATTACTTTTAAAATAATCTTGCAGATCCGAGTAATTAGAAAAATTAATCTTTACGGATTTTTATGGCTGAATTGGATAAAGATCAAGAAAGAACAGAAGAAGCTACCCCAAAGAGACGGGAAGAAGCTCGCGATCAGGGACAAGTCGCAAAGAGCAGAGAAGTGGCGTCTGTTGCCATTTTGAGTGCCTGCCTCATATATTTTTATTTTGGCGCTGACAGCTTTATTCATCAGCTCATGGATTTCATGAAAAATTCATTCACTGAGTTGAGAAATACTACCGTAACAGCAGAAAACATTCAGTCAATTTTGTTTTCTTGCGGATTCAGAGTACTTTATCTGATGGCTCCCTTGATGTTAACGATATGCATTGCCTCAATATTAGCCAATGTTGCTCAAGTTGGATTCAAGATTACACCTAAGGCAATTGAGCCCAAATTTTCAAAAATAGATCCAATAAAAGGATTCGGCCGGCTTTTTTCGAGACAGTCATTGGTTGAACTCATAAAGAGTATCCTGAAAATGTGTATTATAGGATTTGTCGCATATCTGACAGTCAAGAGAGAGCTTGCCGGCATTATACCACTTGTAAATCAGAGCACATGGAGCATTGTGTCGTATATAGCGAAAACATCCTTCAAGATATTACTGACAACATGCTGGGTCCTCATCATTCTTGCCGTAATGGATTATCTTTATCAAAAATGGGACCATGAAAAGAATCTGAAAATGTCTCGTCAGGAAATCAAAGATGAAAACAAGCAAACCGAAGGTGATCCAATTATCAAAGCAAGAATCAGAAGACTTCAAAGAGAAATGGCTCGAAAAAGAATGATGGCAAATGTTCCTAAAGCGGATGTCATCATAACTAATCCCACACATCTTGCCATTGCGTTGAAATATGACCAAGACACTATGGCGGCGCCAACCGTTGTTGCCAAAGGTGCTGGCTATGTAGCTGAAAAAATAAGGGAACTAGCTAAAGAGAGCGGCATTCCCCTTGTTGAAAACAAACCACTGGCACAGGTATTGTATAAAATGGTTGAGGTTAGTGAGACCATTCCTGATAGTTTGTACAAGGCAGTTGCCGAGATTCTCGCATATGTCTATTCATTGAAAGAAGGATAATATAAGCAGTTAAATAATCATGCGAACTGATGCAAGAAGTATAAAATTTTCGGATTTAGCAGGAAGCAGCAGTGCAATGATGGCCCTGGGGGTGATTGGCATCCTGATGGTTATGATGATACCGTTGCCGACCCTTCTTCTGGATATTTTATTGTCATTCAGCATTACCGTGTCTGTCATTATCCTTCTTATGTCAATGTATGTTCTTAAACCATTGGATTTTTCGATTTTCCCTTCAATACTTCTTGTTGTTACACTCTTGCGGCTATCGCTAAATGTTGCCTCGACAAGGATTATTCTTCTTCACGGAAACGAAGGAACCGCTTCTGCCGGCAAAGTTATACATGCTTTCGGAACTTTTGTGGTGGGGGGAAATTATGTAGTTGGTTTGATCGTTTTTATGGTTCTTGTTTTGATAAATTTCATTGTTATTACGAAGGGATCTACACGAGTTGCTGAGGTTGCAGCAAGATTTACGCTTGATGCAATGCCCGGAAAGCAAATGAGCATAGATGCGGATTTGAATGCTGGTTTGATTTCTGATGCTGATGCCCGCCGACGGAGACTCGATCTAGAAAAGGAGACAAATTTTTACGGGGCAATGGATGGTGCCAGTAAATTTGTCCGTGGAGATGCCGTGGCCGGTATTTTAATAACTTTTATTAATATAATAGGTGGATTGATTGTAGGCGTCATGCAAAAAGATATGCAGGCAATGGATGCCGCAAAAAATTATACGCTATTAACGGTAGGCGATGGTTTGGTTACACAGATCCCTGCTCTTATCGTTTCTACTGCCGCCGGTATGTTGGTAACGCGATCGGCAGCTTCATCTGATCTTGGCGATGAAGTACGAAATCAATTGCTTACACAGCCCAAAGCAATTGCAACAGCGGCATGCATGATTATGATCTTTGCGTTGATCCCCGGTATGCCAAAAGTATCTTTTATCTTTGTATCCGCACTGGTCGGATTTTTGGCCTACAAACTTTACCGGACTGCGGAAACACCTAAGGAAATAGCGGATGAAACACTACCAGCGGAATCACCGGATGAACCCGAAGATATGTTGGTTCCTTTGGACATTTTGGCCCTTGAAGTTGGATATGGACTTATTCCATTAGTCGATTCGGGCCAGGGAGGGGAACTGCTGCAAAGAATAAAGGCTCTGAGAAAGCAATTAGCTCTGGAAATGGGATTTATCGTTCCTGCTATTCATATTCGAGATAATCTTAAATTAAATGCAAATCACTATTCGGTGATCTTAAAAGGTGTGGAAATTGCCAATGGCGAACTTATGCTCGGGCATCATATGGCTATTAAAACAGATGAGCAAGGCGGCAAAATCAAAGGGATAGAGACGAAAGAACCAGCTTTCGGTTTGCCTGCAGTATGGATTTCTGAGAGGGAAATAGAAAATGTTCAAGCTAAAGGTTATGTGGTCGTCGATCCTTCAACGGTAATTACGACGCATTTGACGGAATTAATTAAGTCGCATGCTGATGAGCTTATGGGAAGACAGGAAGTTCAGATTTTGGTTGAAAATTTGAAAAAGATGTATCCGAGAGCGATTGAAGATCTTGTCCCCAAAGTTGTTTCATATGGAATTTTGCAAAAGGTCTTGCAAAGGCTTTTGAAAGAACGGGTATCAATAAGAGATCTATATACAATTACAGAAACTTTAGCAGACTATGTAGCAATGACCAAAAACATCGATCTTTTGACCGGTTATGTTAGGCAAGCATTAGCTAGATCAATTACAAGACAATATGTTGATCAAAACGGCAGCTTGACCGTCATGATGGTTTCACCGGATATTGAAGATACAATAGGTCAGGCCGTTCAGCATACTGAACATGAATCTTATGTTAATCCTGATCCGATCATGATTAGAAAACTGATAAATAGTATGCAAAAACTTATTAATTCGTTTACAGCGAAAGGATTGCAGCCGATTATTCTTTGCTCACCGTCTGTTCGCTATCATTTGAGAAATATTTTAGAG
>MVQR01000141.1 GCA_002067815.1 Syntrophus sp. PtaB.Bin001
CTTATAAGGAACCACACCGGACCGGAAAGGGCGTAACCCAGCATAACTGCAAAAAGCATTATCTGAGGCTCAGCTACTACGATTAAGAGGACCAGTACGATCAATAAAAACGACATGAAAGGCTTTCGGGCAAAATAATTCAGATTTTTAAAACTGTAATATTTCACGTTGCTGACCATCAGCAGGGACAGGATGACCACGGCCACTGGAATGAGAATGTGATGGCAAGGCCCAGGGCCGACCTGATCATTGTAAAGCAAAATGCCTGTTACAACTACGGCAGCCGCGGCCGGTATCGCCAAGCCGTTAAAAACTTTACTTTCAACAATTCCTATCTGGATATTGAATCGTGCCAGACGCAACGCCCCACAAAGAACAAAGAGAAATGCCGCCACCAAACCCCATTTGCCATAATATGAAAGTGACCACGTGTAAAGAAGGATACTCGGCGCCACCCCAAAAGCCACCAGATCGGACAATGAATCGTACTCGATGCCGAATTTACTGACAGAATTTGTCATTCTCGCAATCCGACCATCCAAGCTGTCCAAAACAATCGAGACGAGAACGAAAAAAGACGCTTCGACAAACGAACCCTTCATGGATGCGAGAATCGAGTAAAAACCAAAAAACATGTTAGCCGAGGTAAAAAGATTGGGTAGAATGTAAATCCCTTTCTTCATGCGGCCTTTGCTCAGGTTTTTCTCTTTTTTCATCAAAAAGTCCCTATGGGTGTTTCACCCGCTCTTACTTTGTCCCCTACGGTTACGGAAAGCATCGTTTCCATCGGCAGGAAAACTTCAAGCCGGGAGCCGAAACGTATCAGCCCGAATCGCTCACCCCTTTGCAGACAATCACCTTTTTTTACCCAACAGACGATCCGTCTCGCGATCAATCCTGCAATTTGAACCGTCAGGATTTCTTTTCCGCTATCCGTCTGAATGAGGACAGCGTTTCTTTCATTTTGCTCCGATGCCTTGTCCAGATTGGCGGACAGAAATTTTCCCGGATTATATCTGATTTCGGAAACGGTTCCGGAATAAGGGATCCTATTTACATGAACATTGAAGACATTCATGAAAATGCTGACTTTCCGGCATGGTTGTGAAAGAAGTTCATGCTTGATATTTTCATCTATACGGATCACTTTTCCGTCAGCAGGTGAAACAATTAGTTTTTCGTCCGCGGGAGCTTGCCGTTCCGGATTACGAAAGAAACATACAACGAACACTGTTGCGAGAAGAGCAAATGCGGCGAGCCAGTATGGTCCGAAGAGGATTGCAAATAAGGACAAAAGACCGGAAACTGCAATAAACGGAAGTCCTTCAGAAGCGATCATATTATCATGTTTCATCGTGGAACGATCCTATAGCAGATCATGATTAATTCGAAGGGCTTCAACGTATGTTGGTCCATAAAGAATATCTGTGAACAATTTTTATTCATTAACGGAGCTTAATAAGCTACCGTAACGTTTTCTTTTAAAAGTCAACTTGACTTATCTTAATCGAAAAAGCTTGTCAATGTTTCTTGCTTTAAAAGGAATTCTTCAGTAGCGGCACACTCATAATTTCATTCTTTTTTATCATGGACGTCGAGTTCCGTATTACGTTGTAAAAGCTTCGCTTCCGCTTCAGAAAGGCGAATATAATGCGGCGTAAAAGTTAAAAGATCAAGGAACTCCCCCCGCGCATGCTTTTTCAATCCTAAAAGTCCCACAACTGAGGCCCGGACGGTATGAAGATGAGGCGCGGCAAAAAATGATTTGTCAGTAAGTGTCTTTTTGATCCGATCTCGATATTTTATCGCCCCGTCACCCAGAAACAGAATGTCATCATGAAGCGGGGCCAAAAAAGCATCCACATCAACAACCCTTTCGTCTCCGATTCGCTTCAGGAAATAACACGAATCGGATGAGTAAAGCGCCGTGTAAATCTGACCTCTTTGGGCATCCATCATCGGGCAGATCAACATGTCCGCATGAACGCCGTTGAATGCGAGAGCATCCAAAGTGGAAACACCGACGATTGGTTTCCCCAATGCCATAGCCAACCCCTTAATCGTCCCAATCCCGATTCTCAGACCGGTAAAGGAACCGGGCCCTATGGTGCATACCATCAGATCGACCTGCTCCATGCTAAATCCGGATATACGAAATACATCCTCGACAGCCGGCATCAGCAGGATTGACGAATTCGTTCCAAGATTTAAATATTTTTCGACCAAAACGTCTTCATTTTCCAAGAGTGCGACACCAACAGTCTTGGCTGAAGTATCAATAGCCAGAGATATCATGCTTTTTACCTGCCGAACTTTTCCAAGAAATCATTGATAAAATCGATGTTCAAACGACCGATATCCATGACGAAAGCGAAGGCCATCAACAGAATCAGAATAACCAAGCCAACTTGCTGTGCCATCTCTCTCCAGCGAATGTTAATCTCTCTGCCGATGATCGCTTCAATTACAAAAAACAATAGATGCCCGCCATCAAGGACCGGGATCGGCAACAGATTGAGTACCGCCAGATTGATGCTCAGCAGAGCCATAAACATTATGAAAGGAGTGATTCCCTCCTTGACTTGGGCGCCGGCCATCTGGGCAATCAAAATAGGTCCACCGATATTTTTCGGCGAAATAACTCCCTCAATCATTTTAAAAATTCCGATAAGGGTAAACTTTGTTATTGTCCAGGTCTGTTTAATACTCTTTGCGAAAGCTTCGACAGGGCCTTCCCTGGAAAGAAAAATTTTTGAAGAAGCCATGATTCCTATTCTATAAGCGTCAACTTCTTCACCGAAGATGTTCTTCTTTTTCATCAATTTAGGGATAAGAACGACATCCCGTTCTGCTTTGTCGCTTCTGATCTTCAAGGTTAAAGGTTTTCCCCTGCTTTTTCCTATTGACTCGGCCAGTTCTTCCCATTGAGATATTGGCCGGCCATTGATGGCCAGAACGATATCATCCTGCTTAATGCCTGCCAGATCGGCAACGCTCCCTTTCTCCACTCCTCCAACATTTGGAGAAAGGGCGGGGACACCTGTCATATAAACTATGAAAAAAATCACGACTGCCAGAAGGAAATTGAAAAGCGGCCCCGCCGCCACGATCATCATTCGCTTCCAGACTGGTTGCTTCAGGAAGGACCTTCTCTCATCTTCAGGAGAGAGCTTATCATCGGGCGACTCTCCCACCAACTTTACATATCCCCCCAGCGGGACAAGAGAAAGGACATATTCAGTTTCGCCCCACTTCCAACCGATCAATTTAGGACCAAACCCGAGGGAAAATTTCAGTACTCCGACTCCGGAATATTTTGCCGTTATAAAATGCCCGAACTCGTGAGCAAATATTAGCACTCCCAGCAATATAACAACGGACAGGATACTTATTCCGATCATATTTTTAATGCCTCATCATGTTTTCTAAGATAATTGCAGCTTTTTTCCGCGCCCATGCATCAGCCTCAAGAATATCCGTTATTTCGGGACAATGCTTTATCTGATGGGAATCCATGACACTTTCAACAAGTTTGGGGATCTGGATGAAAGTAAGCCTCTCTGCCAGAAAAGCCGTTACCGCTGCTTCATTGGCGGCATTCAGCACCGCAGGCATGGTCCCTCCCTGACTTGCGGCTTCACGTGCCAGGCCGAGGCATGGAAACCGGTCAATGTCAGGTGCGAAAAACTCCAGTTTTCCGACCTTTAAAAGATCCAGGGAAAGTTCCGGACTTTCCAGCCGTTCCGGAAAAGCAAGCGCATAAGCAATAGGAATTTTCATATCCGGGATACCAAGTTGCGCAAGAATGGATCCGTCAACGTACTCCACCATGGAATGGATGATACTCTGAGGATGAATACAGACATCGATTTTATCGATATCGACACCGAAAAGCCATTGAGCTTCAATAATTTCCAGTCCCTTATTCATCATCGTGGCGGAATCAATTGTGATTTTACTCCCCATTACCCAGTTGGGGTGTTTCAGGGCATCCATGGGTTTGACCGTTTCCAGGCGTTCCTGGGAAAAACCGAAAAAAGGACCTCCGGAAGCGGTCAGAATTATACGCTTCAGGGCCTGATTTCTTTGACCGGCAAGACACTGGAAAATGGCGCTGTGTTCACTGTCCACGGGCAAAAGGGCCACCCCTTTGCTTTTCGCTTTTTCAGTAACTAGTTTGCCCGCCATGACCAGGGTTTCCTTATTGGCCAATGCAACATTCTTTCCTGCATCAATCGCTGCAAGAGTCGGTATGAGACCTGCCGCGCCCACCATAGCGGAGATTACCAATTCGGTGTCTTCTAGAGCCGCTGTCTGGCAATAGCCCTCCAAACCGCAGAGTATCTCAACATTATATGCAGCCGAGAGCTCTTTTTTCAGTTCCAGGGCATGCCGCTCGTCGATAACGGAAACCACGGAGGGGCTAAATTCCTTAATTTGTCGTTTCAGAAGCTCAATATTCCGTCCTGCAGCCAATGTGATGATTTTAAACTTATCGGGATTCCTGCGGATCACTTCCAGTGAGCTACAACCAATTGAACCTGTAGAACCCAAAATCGAAATTTTTTTCATTGAATCATATATACGCGATAATAATAAACGAAAGGCGCCAGAAAAATTAAAGCGTCCAAACGATCAAGTATTCCGCCGTGACCGGGCAAAATGCTTCCGGAATCTTTGACTCCCGCAGCCCTTTTAATTGCGGATTCATAAAGATCTCCAAGTTGTCCGAAGCAACTCCCGACAACTGCCAGAATAACGACATGTATCATGGGCACTGTAGGCAACACCAGCATTTGATAAATGATGCAGGCAAGAAGACTGCCCGTCAACGAGCCGATGGCCCCTTCCACCGTTTTTGCAGGACTTACCAGTGGATATAATTTATGCCTTCCCAAAAGCCGTCCGGAATAAAAAGCGGCAACATCACCGGAGACGTTCAAAATCAAGACGAAGAAAATCCAGAATACGCCGTTTTCCCAATGCCTGATTAGGATGAAATGGGAAAGTAATAATGGAAGATATGCCAAGGCGAAAAAAACCTTGCTGATCGGGATTATAGATATTTCAGGAGTTTTAATTCTCAAAAGGAAAGCCACAGAAACTATCAGTATTGCCGTGGTAAAAGCAGCCAATAGCAAGGGCTCGCCTCCCAGGTAGGCTGCAAGGGGAAGAAGCAAAGATACAAAAATAACCTCCTTCTTTTCCCAGGAGAACTCTTCCCTGAAGGTGAGACGATTATATTCCGATACAGCCGTCAGAATTGCTATAACCACCAATGCTGCAAAAAGCGGCTCCGAACCGAAATAGATTATCGCAAAGACGATAGGAACCGCAATTATGCTTGTTATCCATCGTTGAACGTGCGGTGTCATGCTCTATTCCGCAAGAACCGGCGATATTTTGAGCTCATGCCGCCTATTTCCCTCTTAATTTCTTTTATCGTACCTTAAGACTCGCTCTGGTTCCTTTTGAGCTGTTCACCGGTCATTCCAAAACGTCTTTCCCTTGACTGGTAATCTATGATTGCTCTGATAAGATCATCACGGCAAAAATCCGGCCATAAGACATCAGTAAAATGGAACTCCGTATAAGCAATCTGCCAAAGGTAGAAGTTGCTGAGCCGATATTCTCCGCTTGTTCGAATCAAAAGGTCCGGATCAGGAATATCGGCGGTATATAGATATTGAGAGAAAATTTCTCTGGTCAGATTTTCGGGCCTGATTCGTCCCCTCATGCAGTCATCTAATATTCGGTTCACGGCTGAGAGTATTTCATTCCTACCACCGTAACTGAGGGCCAGGATAAGCGTCAGCTTATCATTATCAGCCGTTTTTTCCATTACCTCTTTCAGCTTTTTCTTCACTGAATTTCGGAGCAAGTCGATATCGCCTATCATTCTCAACCTTATGCCGTATTCCATCATCTCCGAAAGCTGACTGTCAAGATATTCCTCAAGGAGATTCATAAGTGCGTTGATTTCCAACGCGGGTCGGGACCAGTTTTCCGTAGAAAAAGCATAAAGTGTCAGATATTTGATACCAAGTTCGCGACAGGTTCTGACTACCACAGTGACGGCTTCTGCCCCCTTTTTATGCCCAAATATGCGGCCCATGGTGTGCTTCTCAGCCCAGCGGCCATTTCCATCCATGATTATGGCAACATGCCGCGGCATTCTGTTAGGATCAAGATCCATC
>MVQR01000142.1 GCA_002067815.1 Syntrophus sp. PtaB.Bin001
AAAATTCCGATCCTTGATCGCCTTTGTGGAAAAGAATTTCTCCCTTTTGAAGGGAACGACGCTGAAGTAAAGTGGTTATTTGAGTCCGCTCCGAATCCAGCATAGATTCAAAAAGCGGGATTTGCTGGAGTATTTCGGTTATAACCATGCATTTGCTCCTGTTATTCCGGTTGTTCAAATCGAATAAGGTTAATGCTGAATGCAAAATCAAATAAGGAAATACTTGGCGTGCTATTTTCATGAATTTTAAAATATGTCAATGATCTTTACTGACTATAATGCATCGTCAAGTAAATAATTAGTAAAGAAATTGATAAGGCCGCAATTAAGCATTGCTAAAAAGTGAATAAAATCACATTTATAATTAGGCAATAGCTGTTGACAAAGTAATATTTATAAACATAACATGTCAGACATCAGATCAATATAAGATGAACTTAAGTTTTGGCTGGTGTCAACCGATTAAGAAGTAGGAGACAAGAAATGAAGAGGTATTCTGCAAAAGGTTTTACGCTGGTTGAAATGATCATAGTTATCGCCATTATGGCGATTCTGGCCGCGGTTGCCGCACCAAACTTTCAGGAATACATGATTCAACGCCGATTAAATGGCTCCGCCCGTGTCATCATGTCCGAACTGATGAATGCCCGAATGCAGGCAGTGAGTCAAAATAATAGAGTGATTGTATCGCTGGAAAGTAATCATAGCTACAGGGTTGTTCGTGACCTCAATAACAATGGCGTTGTGGACGGAGGAGAAACCGGAACTCTAGTGGATATCCATCAGGATTATCCCGATGTAAATTTTGCACCAGGCGTTGTTGGATATAACCCCATTTTCAATACGAACGGCACTGCCGTTAATGGATCGATAGTCTTGACAAATACATCAGGAAATCAAGTAAACGTTACGATAACCACAGCGGGGCGTGTCAAGATATCTTCATAACAGAGTAAGATCACAGAATATAGAATAACATAAACCTCAGTGAGTGATTAAAACAATGAAATTAAAAATCAAAACAACAGAATTAAAGCGGATAGATCACCATACAGCAGGTTTTACTTTGATTGAGATCATGGTGGCGATTTTCATCCTTACCGTTGCTCTGATAGCAATGGCGGGTATGACAGAGATGGTTATTAAGGAAAATGCCTTAAGCAAGTCCAGGACAACAGCCACTATATTGGCCAAAAGTCAGTTGGAAGAACTAAAAAACATGGCTTATGCAAATTTGGCGGGCGGTGGTGATTTTGCAACTGCTGATGGTACCATACAAGCTACACTACAACCAAATACTTACTTTACGAGAACCTGGATCGTTAACCCCGGCGTTCCCAATACTGGTTCAATAACTATTACCGTGACGGTGACCTGGAGTTTGTACGGAAACAATCGGAATGTGACATTGCAGACGATAAGAACAAGTTAAAAATAGTAAAATTAACGCTGTGATCAGCAAAGGATTCAGGGGCAATAATGATATGCGAAGATATCTAAGGAAGAACAAGTCGTTGGGTTTTACCCTTGTAGAGTTAATGATTTCCATGCTTGTGGGGCTTATCGTTCTTTATGCATCCTACGATCTTTTCATAATGCAGAATAGAACGTTAAGCAATCAGGATCAGATTGTTGAAATGCAGCAAAATGCCAGAGCCGCCATCGATATGTTAACCCGCGAAATCCGAATGGCCGGCTATAATCCTGCTGCTATGACTGACACTGCCACCAAGCCCCAGATAAAGACCGCAACGGCTAACTCCATCAGTTTCATTGCAGATCTTAATGGTGATGGAACGACAACGGCTGGTCCGGCAAATCCCAATGAAAACATCGGGTATGATGTATATAACTCCAGTGGTATTTCTTGTCTTGGGAGAACGTCAAACAACGTAAAACAGCCGACTGTTGATCATATCACCAGCCTGAATTTTACATATGTTCTCGATGATGGTACTATAACAGCAACTCCAACAGCAGCTCAACGTGCAACTATTGCTAAAATAAACGTATCCGTGACTGCTCAATCCGCAGGTGTGAATCCGGCCACAGGAACCAATTGGACTTACACCCTGACCTCCGAGATCGTTCCCAGAAATATGTAATTATAAAATAAGTTCGCAAGTTTAATATTGAAATGAATAAAAATTTTAAAATTGCAAAGGAGACACTATGAAACGAAACATGGTTGTCGAGCCATTGGCAAATGAAAAAGGAGTGGCCCTTGTCGTAGGTTTACTGCTTGTTGCCGTTTTAGCCATTCTAGGATTTACAGCTCTTACAAACAGCAATACGGAGTTAAAAATCAGCAGCAATCAGACACTCAGTGAACGGGCCTTTTACGCCGCTGAAGCCGGTGCTGAAGCCGGCCTCAACTCGCTGCGCAGCCTTACGAAGAGCGGGAGCGCAGCAAATATAGCACCACCCACAAATATAAATGGGTTTAACTTTACTACCACGGATTATGTTAAAGCTATTGCCAGTCCTTCGAATGGTTCCAGAACTTTGCCCGCAACCAGCAAATATGCCGGCCTGTCGAGTTTCTGCCAGAGATATCAAATTACTTCCACTGCTAATAGTACCACCAGCAACACCAGTGCTACGGTAGTTTACGAAGTGGAAGAACAGCTTATTCCCTTATTCCAGTTCGGCATCTTTTATGATGGCCGGCTCGAGATGCAGCCGGGTGCCAATATGACCTTTACCAACGGTCGCATCCACTCCAACGGCGATATCTACATGCAAACTTCTGCAACACTTTCGATAGATACCAATGTTACAGCGGCCGGCAAGATTTACAACAAAAGAGGAGATACGGGGGTGGTAACCGGTAACAATACTGTGCAAATCAAGGGGGCCGATGGAATTTATCATGGGCTGAATTTTGGCAGTGACAGTTCAAATTGGAAAAGCAATGCGACCAGCACCTGGGGAGGTACAGTTCAGTCGAGCGATCACGGTATAACCGGTTTAACCCTGCCTTTGAGCACAACATCTTCTGACCCCTATACAATTCTAGGGAATGGTGCTTCCAGCGATGCCGGTAGTCTATATAATCAGTCGGGACTACGCATTATCAATGGAGTAGCCTATGACAAAGCCGGTAACGTCCTCAATCTTGCAGCCGGAGGGAATAATCCTATTACCGTTACAAGCTCAGCATTTACTGATCAGCGGGAAAGTAAGGCGATGTCCGTCGTGCAGGTAGATGTTGCGAAGCTCCAGACAAATACTGTCGCCATGGCTGCCTTAAATAATCCTCCCGCGGGTTGCGATTCAGGCATTCTCTATGTTTCATCGGACAATATCAGCAATCCCTCAGTCCGTCTGGTCAATGGCGGTACGCTTACCTCCGGGCTTTCCGTAGCAACAGATACCCCCCTCTATATTCAGGGCAACTATAATACGAGCAACTCCTTCCCGTCAGCAATTTATTCTGATGCCGTAACGGTTCTTTCCAACAACTGGTCGGATTCCAACAGTGCTAAAACGATATCAAACCGTACCGCTTCGGCCACGACCGTCAATGCCGCCATTATGACCGGAAATGTACCTACTTCCGGAAGCAATTACAGTGGCGGTGTGGAAAATTTCATCCGGTTTCTGGAAAGTTGGTCCGGCAAAACCTTTACCTATGGTGGATCACTGACTTGCCTTTGGTCAAGCCGAAAGGCTACAGCAAAGTGGCCAAGCACCGGGGCTGTATATAACGCTCCAAACCGTAACTGGTCATACAATATCGATGTGGCCAATCTGCCGCCGGGAACACCGCGGGTACGAAATGTGGAAAGGATTTCTTGGCGTCAGGTGAACAACTGATGTAGTCTGGTGTAGCTTGAATGTTGAAGAACGCAATAATCACTGAAGATTGTGATTGTATTTTTGAAATGATTGATATGTCGGCAATTTCTTGAGAAATCACAATCAGTTTTTTTTGATGTCACTTCTGTTTCCCCCGTTTGCATGCACTTTTTATCTTTTCCGCAGACGGGGGGCTTTTATTTAGATTTCTGTCTCTTTTTCTAAACACTCTACTTTTACTAGAGGGAATTACATAAAAACTCTTGACTTGACAGGAGTATAAAGATAGTGTATCCGCCGCTTTGAGGCGGATTCGGTTTTGTTTCGTCATGAGTCTGCATTATATAATTTCGTCTGGATTGAATACCCCTGATTACTATCATCCGTTCGAAAATAAAAAATCTTCAATTATTCTAAATAATGAAACGATGACTTGATCCGCACTGGGAGGGTTTTGAAATGTCGGAAAGGAAAATTTGCGCTATCTGCGCCTGGAGAGCCAATTGTCAGAAACGATTCAATGTCGTTACGGATTCCTTGGGAAATGTCCGTTGTCCGGATTATTCCAGGGATCTTTCCATTAAGGATAAAGACATTGATGAGGCGGAAAGAAAGGATCGCAGTTCCTGAATTGCAACGTTAGATTCCTGAAATATTAAAAGCTCCGTAAGATTCTTGGTCTGTCGGTAGCAGTCGGGTGTTGCCATTATTTTGGGAAGTTGGTCTCCACGGCCAACTTTTTTTAATGTTAAGAAAACACCCAAAGACGTAAATTTCACCTGTTAAATTAATCAATTTTAAGGTTGTTTGCAAAGCATGATTGACGATTCAATAAAACATCGACTGATAATGCTGGTAAAAGACGCAGTGGATAGCTGCGTTGCTGAAGGTCTGATTAAACCGGGAAATTTTCCCCCGGTGGAAATGGAAATGACAAAGGAAGCGTTGCACGGGGATTACGCTTCAAACTTTGCCATGATAATGGCTTCGCACGCAAAAATGAATCCTCGTAAAATAGCTGAAGTGATTACCGGGCATATACGGGATGAGGAACATCTTCTGGAAAGGATTGAAATCGCCGGTCCTGGGTTTATCAATTTTTTTGTAAAAGAGACGATCTGGGCTAAACAGCTGAAGTTAATTGAAAGCCTGGGAAATCGCTATGGATCAGCCGAAACGGGTAAAGGAAAGAAAATCCAGGTTGAATTTGTCAGTGCCAACCCCACAGGGCCTCTCCATATCGGCCATGCTCGGGGGGCTGTGGTCGGTGATGTTATAGCCAACATCCTCGAAATGTCCGGTTATGAAATCTTCCGAGAATATTATATCAACGACGCAGGAAACCAGATGAATAATCTGGGAAAGTCGGTGTGGTTCCGTTATCTGGAATTGCTGGGAAAATCTGTTCAATTTCCCGATACATGTTATCAAGGCGATTATATCCGGGAAATTGCAGAAGAGATATTGAAGAAAGATGGAGAAGCCCACCTGTCAAGTGACGAGGAACAAACGATTCGATTTTTCACGGATTATGCGGCAGGAATAATTCTCGAAGACATTCAAAAAGACCTTAAAAATTTTGGAATAGTGTTCGATAAATATTTCAGTGAACGAGAATTGTATGTCAATGACGGAGTCCTTATGCTGCTGGCTGATTTAGAGGACAGGGGCTTTATATATCGCGACGATGAGACTCTGTGGTTTAAAACAACAAATTTCGGCGATGACAAAGATCGGGTAGTTGTGCGCAAGAATGGTGAACCTACCTATTTTGCCGCGGATATCGCCTACCACAAGAACAAGTATGAACGGGGATTTGATACGGTTATTGATATCTGGGGGGCGGATCACCATGGCTATATTCCCCGGATGCATGCCGGGATTCAGGCCTTGGGCTATCCCAAGGATGTTTTGCGTGTCGTCCTTGTTCAACTGGTAAACCTGCTTCGGGACGGCAAACCGGTAGCGATGTCTACCCGGTCCGGAGAATTTGTCACGATGAAGGAAGTTGTTGAGGAAGTTGGTCGTGATGCTGCTCGCTATAATTTCCTTATGCGGCGTTCGGACAGTCATCTTGACTTCGATTTGGAACTGGCCAAGAGGCAGTCTAATGAAAACCCGGTTTACTATGTCCAGTACGCCCATGCGAGGATCTGCAGTATTCTCCGGATGGCTCAGGAACGAGGATATGGTATCCCCAAATTTGAAGATGCTGATCCGCAATTGCTGAGAATTCCGGAAGAGATTGCCCTGATCAAGGCGCTGATCCTTTTCCCTGAAATTGTCGAGGGAAGCGCCAGGACGCTTGAACCTCATCGAATCACATTTTATCTTAATGATCTTGCAGGGCTGTTTCACAGCTACTATAATAAACATAAAGTTGTTTCAGATGAC
>MVQR01000143.1 GCA_002067815.1 Syntrophus sp. PtaB.Bin001
TGCGGATAGTGTCAATGCCTTCGTCAAGACAATCAAGGAAATCGGTCCTCTTGGTGAGATGGAGGGGATCGTAAAAGAAGATCTAGATGCCCGGCTGGCTGAACTCACCCGGATGGTACCCTATATAAAGGTGATGACGAATGCGAAGCTTGGAACGCCGGTGTACAGCCACGAGGAAGTGGAAAATCTGTTCACCACGGAAGAAGTGGACAAGTTATTCGCTAAAGAGATCTCGTACTACATTGATCCGGAAAAGTGCCAAGCCTGTATGACCTGTGCCCGGAGATGTCCGGTGGGGGCTATCATCAGCGCCAAGCAGGAAGTTCACATTATCGATCAGGATAAGTGTATCCGGTGCGGCTCATGCTTCGAGGCCTGTCCGCCCAAGTTCCGGGCGATAACGAAGCTCGTCGGTGAACCGGCGCCTCCTCCTCTGCCCGAAGGACAGAGGGCCATAGTAAAAAAGGCTAAGGAAGCGACGGCGTGACTTGCAGTGAAATAATGGTTTTGGGTTTGGGCAGAGAAAAAGCTGCCCAGCCCATCCTTTGACTTGCAAGCCCGATTGCCTTTTAATTCAGCCTGTTCGACCCTTAAAGGCAATATGTTATTTAATTTTTTAGGCTCAGCTGATAATTTATACTGCAAGGAAAGGGGAAATCGCGTCATGCCACTCTACTTTCCTGCTCACGATGAATTTCAGCATTGAATAAACACCATGTAATGTACCATAAGGTAAAAGGAGTGGAAAATGGCAAAATACAAGTGCACAAACTGCAATCATTTTTATGATCCGGAACGTGGGGACAAAAGACAGGGTATCCCGGCAGGTACAGAATTCAAGGATATCCCTAATGAATGGCGATGCCCAGCGTGCGGTGGCCCTAAATCCAAGTATAGCCGTTACGAACCTCGCCCATTCCCCGGCTACGGCCCTTGTTTCGATAATCGCTAGACCCGCTTTGCACTTTTCAGTGGACCCATGAAAGTTGGCAGTTTTTTATGCTTGTACCCTGAGCACTGCCATTGAGGTTATCAAAGAAGCGGTCATGGGATATGACTTAAGGGGATCAGAGTGTGTCTTCCCGTAGAGGACACCCCTCTGATCCCCTTCTGCGTAAAGGTCTATTTAGTTTTCTTTTCTGGATGACGATAATGCATGCGCTCGTGGATGCAGCAGATCTTCATCCTGCAACTCTTCACCAGTAAAGCCGGTCTTTTCCATAGTTTGATCTTCGGAAATCACGGCTACTGTCAGCTGAAATCCATTGACGAGAGTCAGATCTCGGGTGCTGATCATGATCGTCTTACCTGCCTGACTGAGCTCAAAAATCAACTCTGCTAAAAGACGCTGAACACTCGGATCGAGGCTGCTTGTAAGCTCATCAAGTAGAATAATTTGAGGATTCTGTGTTAAAACAGTAGCATCCAGTTTTTTCTCCACCGGACAACATGATATTCTGCCTATTCCATCAATGCTCCCGAAATTTCAATTATTTTCCGCATGATCGTCTCATCGCATCCCATGCGCTCTGACAGGCTTGATATTTTTGAAGCTGAAATGGGCTCACCGCGTATAATATCTGCCTTCTTTATTGCCACTTCAGCAGATGGCTTTTTATTGTCGGCGGGAATGTAAATCACACATTCCGGCGTTATTTCCTGAAGAATAGTATTGCTTTCTATTATAAGAAATTGGGCATTCCTGTGTTCGGCTGCAATAGTTGAAAAACTGGTTCCCATTGGATACAAAAATCCGTCTTTACTTGGTTTATATGGATGATGTCCAATTTTTATTCTTACTGAACCTGGCAAAAGTTTGCATAGTTTGCGGGCAAGATATGTCTTCCCCACATTGGAACGTGCACCTGAAACTACAATTACTTTCATATCAATAAAACACCGCGCTGACATGCCATGATTTTTAAACATTACGATTTACATGCTTAAACAGAGATATGCTTAAATTAAATATAAAATCCTGTCAAATTAATTGTTTAATTCTGGATCATGACTAATATGTTTTCGGACTTTTCCGACGTTAATTTTTTATATTCGAACATCTTCGCGATCATGAGTATTTTGTAATAAGTGTTAATATTGCTCAGTGTGATCAACAGATGTCTTTTTTGCTTCCATCAGTGATCCAAAATCACATTTTCCAAGGACAAGGCATGAAACCATTTTCACATAATACTGTAGCCCAATTTCTTCACCAACAAGCGGTTACTCTTTTTTCGACCTTGCCTGCCACCACATATAGAAAGGTAGACCGGTCAATGTAATCATTATGCCCAACATGGTTATGAACGGCTTTGAATAAAAAATCTGAAAAGCGATACATGCATAGAAGCTGATGAAGATCAGAGGAATGATCGGATACCCCCATGTTCTATAAGGGCGGTAATGTTCCGGATAGCGTCTGCGCAAGATAAAAATGGCAATTCCTGAGGCAAGTGACGACAGCAGCATAACAAAAACAACATAACTCAAGAGCTGGTCAAAGGTTCCTACAACTACCAGGATACAGGCGATAATGGCCTGACTGACAATCGCAATATGCGGAGTTCTATAACGAGGATGAAGCTCTTTCAGGCGGCGCCAGAAAACCCTGTCTTCGGCCATGGCGTAATAGATGCGCGGTCCTGTCAGAACTGTCGCACTAATGCTGGCGGCGATTGCCAGCATGATTGGAATAGATACGGCACCGGCAATCGTCGGGTTGAAAAGGTTCTGAAGTGCAAACTGTGCAACATTTACGTTTCCGGCAAGCTTTTCGATCGGAGCGGCATAGAGATAGAGAACGTTTATCGCCGTATAGAATGCCGCAACCACCAGCGTGCCTAAAAAAAGGGAGATAGGAAGGTTCCGTCCCGGATTTTTTATTTCACTTCCGATATATGCCGCTGCAAACCAACCGCTGTAGGTAAAGATGACGGCAATCATCGGAGATGCAAAAAGATCGGCCACATTGGTCTGCCCTGATGACATGGGGATAAAATGATGCCAATGACCCTTTCCAAAAAAAAACCCGCCAAGGATCATAACTGAAAGTATCGCGACTGTTCCCAAGGAAAAAAAATCCTGAAGCGTTCCTCCGGGACGGATTCCGTGATAATTGACAATGGCAAAGGAAAATATGATCAAGATGGCCACCAGCTTATCTGCCGTCCCACCATCAATCTGAAAGAGAGGATTCAGATAACTTGCCAGCGCGATGGCCAGTGCCGCAATTGAACCGGGACCGATCACCCAGAAGCTTACCCAGCCCAGTAGAAAACCTGCCCACTTCCCATAGGCAGCTTTTAGGAAGTGGTAGTCTCCTCCCGCCAGGGGATACATCCCTGCCATCTCTGCATATGTGAGGGCTCCGCAAATCGTAAGTAAGCCCCCCAGTATCCATATTCCGATAAAAAGCCAAGGGTGAGGAAGCTCCCCCGCTAGGAAACCGCTGGTTGTAAAAATTCCTGCCCCGATAACATTGCCGATGATAAGAAGAACGGCATCAAAGAGGCTTAGATTTCCCTTCAATTTCATCGAACGCCATTTGTCGCAAGGCAAGTTCCTATATAAATCATCCCCAGATGTTTTTCCTGTTCGTTATCCGTTTTCGACAGGACATCTTTCAGTGTGGATCGGATAAGGTGCTCAGATCTACTGATGCCTGCGTTATAGACAATGACAATCGGAGTGGAATCTTTATAGTATTTGTTCAGCAAAGGCATCAGGTCTCTCAGTTCTCTCAATCCCATGAAAATGGCTAACGTGTCGCCGTGTTCAGCAGCCGATTTCAGCAGGAATTCATTGTCTTTTATCCCCTTTGGCGCTGTTAAGATCACCGATCCTCTGCAGGTGACATCCCTTTCTACGATCGCATTCGACACATTGAAAGCGCTGATGCTGGGAACCGTTTCAATTTGTTCTTCGGCAAAGAAATCCCTGATCCATCGGGAACCGCCGAAAATCAGAGGATCTCCCCATTCGAGATAAGCCACGTTTTTACCTGCGTTCAAAACATCCTGAATCTTCTGGAGTGCTCCTCTGCGTTTGGCGTCCAATAATTTATCGACCTCTCCTGCGGAAAGGCCTGGATTTGCTTCGATAAATCGATGTTTATGAATCATACTCATAGGATCGAACAAAATTTCCTTGCCTCCCAGATACCGCGCATAACGTCGGCTGATGTCTTCGGGACACACCAGGGCATCGGTTCTTCCAAGTCGGGACAGGGCTTCCGGGGTGATGAGATCCGTGTCTCCGGGACCTACCCCGATAATGTAAAGTTTTTCCTTATTTTTCATGGACAAGACTTCAATTTTAGCCAGCGCCTTGACTTGCCTGTCGGCAAAGAGATCATCAGGCAAAATAAGAAGGAATTTCCCGTTCTTCTGCAACGGCTTGCCCTTTACCCGGTCTGCAACGATAACGCGTTTTCCCTGTGGTGAAAGGAAGAGTTCGCCGTATGAAATCAGTGAGCGATAACCATCCACAGCGGTAGCCAGAAAAACCGTATTCAGATCCGCTTCTGCTCCGGCCTTGGCAAGCAATTCGACAAGGGGAACCCCTTTGTATTTCTCCATGCCTTCAAATCCTCTCCCTTCACCGACAACAGTCGCCGGAATTTCAGTTTGGGGATAGGACGACAAGTCTTTGATGAAAAGATTCTTTTTTACAGCGCCGGTCAAGTTGAACTCAGGACAAACAAGCTTGCCCATTTTCTTGAACTCCCCTCCTGCCTTCAAGTTGACGACTTCGATATTCACAACGCCTTCCAGGGAGCGGTCGGAATAATAATCACCTGCAACAACCAGTTTGGGAAAGGAAATTTTCCGGTAAAGGTGCTCAGCCTGATCCGGAGAGACACCGTGAAGGGGCATCACTGGTACAGCAGAAAAGGCGAGTGTAACCTCTGCCGGATTTCTAAAAAAAACCTCGCCCCAGGAAAGGACGATCTGTTTTCCTGAGCCGTTTCTCACCACAATCGCCAAATCAACCGGCTTGGGAAAACCTGACTCCTCTTTCTGCAATCCACAGACTTCCAGGAGGGACTTCAACGGCACTCCCTGAGTATTAAATACGCCCTCGTATCCTCCATTCTTGTTGATATTATTGATTCGGACACTGACAGTCTGAAATTTGCTCAAATCACCGGTGCTTAAATTCAAAGGATGCTTTACCTGCCCGGTAATACTGAAGACCGCATCGCCAGCCCAACAGTTCAAGGCAAAAAAGCATAGGACTAGAACAAACAGCGACAGAATGAATGGAATAAATCTTTTCAACACGATCATGTACCTCCTCTTCGAGATTTAAATATTTTCGCGAAATGCAGGACAATTAGAATACTGAACAATACACCGCCCAGTAACATCGGCTTCAGTCCCGGATCCCTTTTAATCAACAGTTCCAGTCGGGGAATCTCTCCCGGCTTGGGATTTGCCAACATTTTCATATGAATGACATAGTCTTCCCAAAAAATGGGGGACAGGATGCCGACCTCCCTGTGGATGGTCTCGCCCGGCGTTCGCAAAGTGAGCGCAGCCGAGCACTGCTTTACCACACCTCTCAGACCGGGCTTATCCCAATTAACGCAGCCCTGATTGTCCACAGTCAAACGGCCCGTCGAAAGATCGATTACCGTTCCCGGCCGCACCGGCAACCTTATCTCTTCAAAGGCAAACTGGCTGACAGCATGACCCAAAATGACAACAATAAAAAAGACATGCATGAGCGGGGGGAATAAATTCGTAAAGAATGCACCGGGATGATCTTTCGATCTTCTCTTTACTGCAACAAGCAACTGGTCCGCCGTGCAGATTGCGGTGTTTATGGAAAGCATAATAATCATTAGAAATAACAACCATATCCACCAGCCGGTGGACAGTACGTCCGCTGAAATCCAATTTTGAAATCTCATGTAATCCAGCCGGCCGATTATTTCGGGATACAGGCGTGCATACAGGCTGCCGATTGTAAGGTTGCAGGCGATCAGAACAAGAAGCCAGATGGTGAAGTTTATACTGCCAAGAGATCTCCAGATGAACCGAAACACGTTCTTTCCTCCGGTCAATTTATGTAATAGGACACTGCTGTCCCAACGTTTAATTTTTAAGCTGTTGCAACTACATGAAATGCAATCATTTAAAGCGTAAAATGTCA
>MVQR01000144.1 GCA_002067815.1 Syntrophus sp. PtaB.Bin001
TGATGAAGAGGTCCTGATTCTTGCCAAGGACATGCTGGATTACTGTATCGATGCCTTCGGTTACCGGGGCAAGCCATACGAGATTCTGGACGAATTTCCCGGGGCGGTTTTGGAGGGGATTAAGGCCCGGCATCCCTTGATTGACCGGGAGAGTCTGGTGATTCTGGCTCCCTTTGTAACCCTGGATGCCGGAACGGGATGCGTCCACATTGCGCCGGGCCACGGTCAGGAAGACTATGAAATCGGAATGAAATATGGTCTTGACAACTATGCTCCCGTGGATGCCGACGGACGGTTTACGCCTGATGTCGCCGATTTTGCCGGCGAGTTCGTTTTTGACGCGAATGACAGCGTCAACCGTAAACTAAAAGAAGTCGGCGCACTTCTGGGACTCGTGGATATTCAACATTCCTATCCCCATTGCTGGCGGTGCAAGAATCCCATAATTTTCCGTTCTACCGAGCAGTGGTTCATCTCGATGGAAATCAATGATCTGCGGAAAAAGGCCCTTCAAGCGGTGGAAAGCGTCCGCTGGATACCGGCATGGGGAAAAGACCGAATTTATGGAATGATTGAAAATCGTCCGGACTGGTGCATCTCTCGGCAGCGCCTATGGGGCGTGCCGATTACGATGTTTTATTGCGAGTCCTGTGGCGCCCAAGTGATGAGTCCGGAAATCCTGGAACATTTGGTAAGCCTCGTGCGGAAGTTCGGCGCCGATGTCTGGTTCGAACGAGAGGCCGCCGAACTCATGCCGCCGGGATCGGTATGCCCCGCCTGTCAGGGAACAGAGTTCAAAAAAGAAACAAATATTCTGGATGTTTGGTTTGATTCCGGTGTCAGCCATGCAGCAGTTCTGGAAAACTGGCCCAATCTTCGCTCCCCCGCCGACATGTACCTGGAAGGCAGCGATCAGCACCGGGGCTGGTTCCATTCCTCATTGCTGGAATCGGTAGGGACGCGCAATCGAGCTCCTTACCGCAATGTCTTGACCCATGGCTTCGTGGTGGATGGCGAAGGCAAAAAGATGTCCAAATCAGTGGGCAATGTAATCGAGTCCCAGCAGGTCATCGATGCATACGGGGCTGAGATACTCCGTCTCTGGGTGGCCTCGGAGGATTATACGGATGATATCCGCATTTCCGATGAAATTTTGAAACGTCTTGTTGAAGCTTATCGTAGAATCAGAAATACCAGCCGTTTTATTCTGGGAAATCTGTACGACTTTGATGTGGTTTCCGATTCCATCGCTAATGCGGATATGGAGCCGATGGATCGCTGGATAATACATAGGCTGCAGGAAATTATCCGGCGTGTAAGAAGCGCTTATGAGAACTTCCAGTTCCACGGAGTCTTCTCCGTCTTATATAATTTCTGTACAGTGGATTTGAGCGCTCTTTATCTTGATGTACTCAAGGATCGCCTTTACACTTCCAAGGCCGATTCAAAGCAGCGACGGTCGGCACAGACTGCGATGTTTCAGATTGTGAGTTCCCTGACCAGACTTCTTGCGCCTATCCTTACATTTACCGCCGAGGAAATCTGGGCATCGCTTCCAGCTTTTGAGGGGAAGGCTGTCAGTGTTCATCTGACCCAGTTGCCTCAAGTCGAAGAAACCTATATCGACAACGATCTTGGGGATGTATGGACAAAGATGATAATCCTTAAGGGTGAAATTGCCAAAATCATAGAAAGTGCAAGGAAGAACAAAGTAATAGGCCATTCACTCGATGCCTGTATCGATCTGGCACCTCCTGAAAACATGCGTATCTTTTTGGAAGAACACAAAGAGGATATGAGAAGCCTTTTAATCGTATCTCAAGTACGTATAGTTCCGGCAACGGAGATCGCAGAACCTCATCCATGTCCCGGCAACGATTTCGAAGGTTTGATTGTCGGCGTATCGAGAGCGAAAGGCCAAAAATGTAATCGCTGCTGGATGTATAGCGAGCTTGTCGGGGTTGATACGGACCATCCTGATATTTGTGAAAGATGCCTCAAGAACCTTAAGGCTTAAATCAGATGAAAAGATCGATTCCCCTTTTTCTCATTACGGTGGGATTGGTGGTTTTGCTGGACCAGATTACCAAGTCTTTGATCGTCTCTAATTTCTTGTTGCATGAATCTATGCCTGTAGTAGATGGGTTATTCAATATCACTTACGTACGTAATCCCGGAGCCGCATTTGGTTTCATGTCCGGGGCTTCTCCTGCCTTTAGGGGGATATTCTTTTCTCTGGTAACGTTGATAGCCGTCAGTTTGATCCTTTATCATCTTGTTAAAAACAGAATCGCAGATCCATTTCTTGCTTTTGCCCTAGCCCTGGTCGTTGCCGGGGCTTTGGGAAATCTTTTGGACCGTTTGCGATATGGTGAAGTCATTGATTTCCTTGATGTATACATCAGCGGATATCACTGGCCTGCTTTTAATATTGCCGACACAGCCATTTCCATCGGAGCCGTTTTCCTGATTGTAGAGATGGTTCGCAGACGAGAACCTGACATTTAGATGTGCTTCAGAGCTGGATATCTTACCTGTACAATAGGCATGATATCACATTGTAATTTCAGATCCTTTTTTTTATAAATGACTCCAATAGTTTACCTTCACTGAAGTCCGGATTAATTTTTAGGGCTTTTTGAATAGCATCCAGTGCTTCTTCCCATCTGTTCATTTCAATGTTAGCGCGGGCTATATTGTAATGAAGCCCCTCATCGTCGGATTGGAGCATCAGGGCTTTGTTAAATTCGTTTAGTGCATCGATATAATGTCCCTGACGACGGAAATTAATGCCTCCGGTGTTATAAGCTTGCAAAACCCACCACAGTATTTCATCATCGTCGCCGATTATCTCTTTGGCCGCCTCAAAATTGTCATTGTCAAGGTAATTCTTTGCTTCTCTTCCGCGTAATTCTATAAAAGATTCTTCAGAATTCTTTGCAGCATCTACTTCATAATGATTCTTTTCAATCAAACCAATCCGTTCTTCCACATACCCCTTTATTTCCTGGTCTTTTACAATGAGTAATTGATTGATAAATTCCAGGGTTGTTTTAGCTTCATCATCATGGAAAGTCACAGGTCCATATGTTTCCGTAAAAGTGGTTGTGTTGGACATAAGGCTTTGAAATTCATTGATTTTTGTATTTATAATTTTTACGTCGGCGGGCAGCATCTTTGTACTTAATAAAAGTTCAAGAGCCTCTTTAAATTTCAGCAGACAAGAATGTAATTTGTTCTGTTGAAGAAGAAATCTGGCTTCATTCAATTTTTTTTCTATGCGACCGACATCTTCTCTTTTAATGGCTTTTTTCATCTTTATCTTCTTATGTGCATTTTATGTTATTCTTGACGAATCGCTCTGATTCATGTCTTTGTGAATGCAATTGAAAATCCAATAATGAAAAAAAATTAAAATTTTTATGACGTGAAATACTTTCAGACACTTTCATAAAAATCTTTTCTAAAGTTTTTTTGAATTTTGCCGATCTATTAATTGGGTTAACAGGAAACAGAAAAAGAGGTGTTACGATGGCGATATCCGTTTATCAAGTTGATTGCATGATAAAGGCATATAACAAGCAGTCAAGAACTAGATTGGAAAATCAAAATCAAGACGAGGACAGTACAGCTGCCTGCTATCGTGACTATGTAACACTCTCTAATGCTCCTGTTGACAAAGCAGCGACTTTTGAAAAAATATCTTACAACATCCGCGATATTATTATCAAAAATACTGAACGTTAATCGCGTAATCCTGATATTTTTATCCTTCATAAATTCTTAATAGATCAAATTAACCAACATCATGATTTTACGAAGTGAGCAAAAACCATTGATTGACAATATACTGGAAATACAAAATTATCTTGTTGATCAGAAAAGGATCTTGATTGTTGATGATTATCCGCAAATCAGGAATATAATTAAAGAAGCTTTAGAGAGGGAAGGCAATTATGAGGTCAGTGAAGCGGGTAATGGATTAGAAGCCTTAAATCTGCTTAAAAAAAAGAACTATGACATGGTAATCAGCGACGTAATGATGCCGGAGATGGGCGGCATTGATCTGCTGGAAAGTATCAAGACTATCCAGCCTGATGCAGTGACTATTATGATTACTGCTTATCCTGCTGTTGAAACAACTGTGGCGGCGATGAAAAAAGGAGCCACAGATTTTATAAAGAAGCCGTTCAATATTGAAGAATTACTATTTAAAGTCAATTTGTACTTGCGAAAAAAGCAGGCTTTATCTGAGAGAGAAAAGGAAAAAAGTATAAAAAGCATGGAATTGCAGGATGAATGTGAGGATTTATCCCTGCGAAATTATATTTATGATGCGATTGAAAACTCTTTTGGTGATAATGACTTTATATTTGAGGATGTGGTCGAACTGGCAATCAAGGTTGTAGGCGGAACCCATTGTGAACTTCTCCTATATGATGAGGAAGGACAGCAATTCCATCCGCATATAGTAAAGGGTATCGATAGAGAGACTTATTGCGTAAGAACATTACCCAAAATCAAATGGATATTGGAAAAGGTCGTAAAAAGTCGCGGCGCCTTCATCATTAACTCAGATGAAACGCCGGAGATATCGCCTTCGGTGATATGTGCGCCGTTGATGATCAGAAACAGGGTTTTCGGCATTTTGAGCGTGCGCAAAAAAGGTCGAGGGGTGCGGTTTTCAAAGAAGGAACTGGATTATATACAGACTTTGACCAAGCGTGCATCGCTTAACTTAGAAAACAAGTTATTGTATGAGAGCCTTTACGGCAATCTTATTGATACCTTTAAATCACTTGTGGCATCAATCCAAGTTCGCGATTCTTATACTGAGGAACATTCATATAGAGTCATGGAAATGGCAATTACCATGGCCAGAAATATGGGCTGTTCAAACGAAGATGTTGAAAGCGTCAAAATTGCCGGTTTGTTGCACGATATTGGCAAAATCGCCATACCGGACAGGATATTGCTTAAACCTGACAAACTTACGGATTATGAATACAAAGTTATCAAGAGTCACCCCGGAGTGGGGGAAAGCATACTAAAATCCGTCATGCTTTTGGAAAAAGAACGGGATATTATTCTTCACCATCATGAACGTTATGATGGCAAAGGATACCCGGATGGACTTTCAGGTAACGACATACCTTTCTTGTCAAGGTTACTGGCTGTTGCCGATACTTTTGACGCTATGACCAACAATCGACCCTATCGAGATGCGATGCCAATAAATAATGCCATCAGTGAACTCAGGCGAAACATTGACCGGCAATTCGACGGGTATATTGTTGAATGCTTTTTGCAGAACATCAGTTAAAGTTGTTTGCAATGTTTTTTTACTGAGTTTACGTGAAAGTTATTTTTTTATTTTTGTTGTTCTCATTTGAAAAAATAAAACGCTAAATTTTCTATTGACTAATGTCCATAAATTTTCCCGACAAAAACAACAGCGTAAATAATCAAACATCTCTTCGTGATTTTCAAAATGCTATTGACGGATCACGCCGGAAAGATATTGAAACAACTGATAGTTCGTTCAATGCGGTGTTGAAGGATGCAATAAATTCCAAGCAAGCAATTCAAAAAACTTCAGAAGGATTGGCTTCTTTGGATAAACAACAAATTAAATTCCTGCTGGAGCGTATTGAAATTAGATTAAATGAAAGTTTGTTACGGGTGATGTCGGATGATGCTGATGGCGGTTCAAATACATCAGACGAAATATCCCGTTTGCTTTCCGATTATGTTTCAAGGATGTCTATGGATCAGGAAACGTCAATATCTGAGCAACAGGAACAAATACATGACACTAGTTTCTTTACCCATGATTACGACGACTTGATTAAACAAGCATCGGAGACGTATCATGTTGATGCTGGCTTGATAAAAAGCGTAATCAAAGTGGAGAGCAATTTCAATTCAAGCAGCACGTCGCCAAGGGGCGCCATGGGATTAATGCAGTTAATGCCGGCTACCGCCAAGGATCTTGGTGTTAAAAATGCCTATAATCCGGAGGAAAACATCATGGCCGGTACACGATATCTCAAGGGACTATTGAATCGTTATAATGGTAATGTACGTCTCGCACTTGCAGCTTACAATTGGGGA
>MVQR01000145.1 GCA_002067815.1 Syntrophus sp. PtaB.Bin001
GCCAGTAACGACGGCCTGCGTTGAGGAGCCTGTAAACCAGTAGATAACGCATCCGCCCATGAGCAGGCCCAGGATGATTTGTGGCTGAACGAGACTCAGCTTGCCGATTACGCCGCCAAAGAGGTTCTCCAGCAATATGATGATGCCAAATACCATAGTGGTGGCGCCGACGACCGCCGTACCGATCAACACCGGTTTAGCTGTAGCTTTAAAGGTATTTCCAGCACCGTCGCATGATTCCAGGAAGTGCTTGGCAAGGCCGAAATCTGGCTCCTTACCATAAGCCTTCTTCACAACGTCTTTCACATCGGGACGGGTTTCAATCAAGGACAGTTCATAGATGGACTGGGCGTTGTCAGATACCGGGCCGAAGCTGTCGACAGCTATGGTGACGGGCCCCATTCCCAGGAAGCCGAAAGCAACCAAACCGAAAGCAAAGACGGGGGCAGCAAACTTAAATGCTTCAGGCATGAGAGCGAGAACAGCAGGGGTCTGGGAGACCAGATACGCGATCAGCATCAGGGAAAGAATAGCCAATCCCTCCCAGAAAGCGGAGAAATTGCCGGCAACCATTCCGGAGAGAATATTGAGGGAAGGACCACCCTGGCGGGAAGCATCAACGACTTCCGCACAATGACGTGAACTCGTGCTGGTGAACACCTTTGTCAATTCAGGTATCAAAGCGCCGGCTATGGTTCCGCAACTGATGATGATGGAAAGCCCAAGCCACAGTTCGATGCCGCCAACGGCCGGAATATCTGCCAGCAGTGCATGGCTGGCAAAAAAGGTGACTGCGATAGAAACGATTGAGGTGATCCATACCAGGTTGGTCAGAGGATGCTCAAAATTGAATTCCTTCTTGGCGCCAAAAAGAGATTTGCTCATGGCACTGTTGGCAAAGTAAGAAATGAGGGATGTGATGATCATCAGGATACGCATGGCGAAAATCCAAACCACCAGCTTGCCACCCATTTCAGGGTTTCCAGCCAGAGCGAGGGCAAGGAAAGTAATTAGAGCGACACCGGTAACACCGTAAGTTTCGAATCCATCCGCCGTAGGACCAACGCTGTCACCGGCATTGTCCCCGGTACAGTCGGCGATAACGCCAGGGTTTTTCGGATCGTCTTCGGGCAGATGAAAGATGATCTTCATCAAGTCGGAACCGATATCAGCGATCTTGGTGAAAATACCGCCGCAGATTCTCAGCGCACTGGCACCCAGTGATTCACCGATGGCAAAGCCGATAAAGCACGGTCCTACCAGTTCTCGGGGAATGTAAGCAAGGATGATGATCATGAAGAAGAGTTCGATGCTGACCAGCAGCAAACCAACGCTCATTCCGGATCTCAGGCAAATGTCCACGATATTGAGCGGCACACCGCTGAGAGAAGCAAAAGCTGCTCTGGAATTGGCAACGGTATTGATCCGAATGCCGAACCAGGCCACGCCGTATGAACCGAGTATTCCCAGAATCGAAGCAACCAGAATGATAAAGACGTTACTGATACCCATGCCCTGGAGCCCGACAAAATAATAAAGAATACAGGCAGCGATAAGGACCCAGAGGCCGGCCAGGAATTTACCCTGCTGTAAAACGTAAGTTTTGCAGGTTTCCCAGATGGTGTTGGATACGTCCAGCATGTTCTGGTGTGCAGGGAGTGCCTTGGTCTGCGAATACTGCATCCAGCCGAAGGCCATGCCAATAACACACACAATGAGACCAATGTTCAGAATCGTTATCCCCCCCACAGGGCTGCCAAAAATATTAAAAGCTACCGTGGTCAGATCCGGCAGCTTAATATCGGCCTCGCTTGCAAGGGCCATTGGCGCCAACAAAAAAAGAACGACGCCAATGATGAAGAAAGACAAAAGACTACGTTTACCCTTAAACATCATTATACCTCCTGTATTAAGTCGTTGATAACCACACCGTTGTAGCTGTTCATAGCCGTCTTGATCCCTGAAGAAATCACCTCAAGGATAGCACTTTCTGCAGTTGCAATGATTTTAGGCAAAAGGCGCGACTCACTTTCGGTGAATGGCTCGAGAACATATTTTTCAACCGCTGATCTCTGAACCGGTTTTCCAATTCCCAGTCTGACCCGTTGGAATTCCGGTCCGCCCAGGTGGTCGCGAACGGACATCAATCCTTTATGTCCTCCTTGACCTCCCCCTGCCTTTAATCGAATTGTTCCGAAAGGCAGATCCAGATCATCATGAACGACTAAGACATCTTCAACGACAATCTTAAAGAAACCCACCAGTTGCCTGACGGATTTTCCACTCAGATTCATGAACGTCTGCGGTTTGGCAAGCAAAACGTTCTGCCCGGCAATAATTCCTTTTCCCCAAAGAGCGTCAAATCCTGATTGTGACACCCTGATTTCTTGATCTTCCGCAAGCTGATCCAGAACAAGAAATCCAAAATTATGCCGGGTAAATTGGTACCTGGCACCAGGGTTTCCCAGTCCCACGATCAGCTTCAAAAAAACCTCACATTAATGAAAAAGAAACTATGGTTATTGCACGGCTTTACTATTCGGAAGGCTCTCCTTCTTCGGCCGTTCCTTCCTTTTTAACGACACGAAGCGAGCTTACCGTCGCTAGTGCGATATCTTCCGCATCGACGGAATGAATGCTTTCCGGTAAGCAGAGGTCTCTGATGAGAATGGAATCACCCACATCGAGTCCGGTTACATCAACAGGTATAAATTCCGGTAGTGCCGAGGGAAAACAGGAAACCTTAATCTCTCTTCTTAGGTGTTGCAGTTCACCACCTTTTTCAATTCCAACAGGTTGGCCTACAAAGTGAACGGGTACATCAAAAGTTAATTTATGGTCCATGCTGACAGCGTAGAAATCTGCATGAAAATAATTGTTTGTCAGAGGTTCGATCTGAATTTCCTTGATGAAGGAATTTTTCTCTGTCAGTTTTCCGGAATCATCGATTATGAGCTTGATCAATATATTATCTTCCGTGCCTTTTCTTGCCGTTTTAAGATCGGAAGCGTTTACTGACAATGAAAGGAGTTCCGTTCCGGGACCATATAAAACTGCAGGTATCAATCCTTTGCGCCGCAACCGCTTTGCCGGCCCTTTGCCGGTTTCCTTGCGTATTGTGGCTTTTAACTCGCGCGCTTCCATCTACTCCTCCTATATAAAAAGTGAACTTACAGAATCGTTATAATAAATTCTTCTAACTGCTTCATTGAGAAGCCCAGCGACGGAAAGAACGCTGATCCGGTCACATTGCTGTGCGCGGGCGTGCAGAGGGATCGTGTCCGTTACAATGACTTCCTTGATTTCAGATGTTTCTATCCTATCAACCGCGGGTCCGGAAAGAACCGGATGAGTACAGCATACCGATACTTCCGTCGCTCCTTTACTCCGAAGAGCATTCGCCGCCTGGACCACTGTTCCCGCCGTATCTATCATATCATCAAGGATAACAACATTCTTGCCTTCCACTGAGCCGACAATATTCATAACCTGGGCTTCATTGGGGCCTTCTCTTCGCTTATCAATAATGGCGATACTGGCGCCCAGTCGGGAAGCAAACGCACGGACGCGCTCAACCCCTCCGGCATCAGGTGAAACGATAACCAAATTGTTCTGGTAGTGTTCTTTGAGATAGGCAAGAAGAACGGGGGTGGCAAAGAGATTGTCGACGGGAATATTGAAGAATCCCTGTATTTGACCGGCATGGAGATCAAGGGAGAGGACCCGGTTTGCCCCTGCTGTGGTAATAAGATCCGCTACCAGTTTTGCCGATATGGGAGCACGGGGGGCTACTTTCCTGTCTTGTCGGGCATATCCATAATAGGGGATGACTGCGGTGATCCGACCTGCCGATGCCCTTTTCAGGGCGTCAATCATGATCAGCAGTTCCATAAGAGTTATGTTAACCGGTGTACATGTTGATTGGATAATGAAAATATCCATACCGCGAACATTTTCATTGATCTCCACCCTTGTTTCGCCATCGCTGAACGTCGTTACATTAGCTTTGCCCAGAGCAATCCCAAGTTTATCGCAAATTTTAAGAGCGAGATCAGGGTTTGAATTGCCTGTAAAAACCTTTATCCTTTCAAGCATTTGATTCCTTTCCGCTGAAAACATGAATCATAAATATTGTTGGCTGGGGCGGGAGGATTCGAACCTCCGTATGCAAGAACCAAAATCTTGTGTCTTACCGCTTGACGACGCCCCATTATTTAACCAGAGCTTTGCCTTCACTTCCCCGGAGAAGGTAGCGGAATAAATCCCCCAAACTCCTGTATGGGACTACGCTGAAAAAAATGTCAATCAACAGAATGGGCTAGAAAAACAGCCCATGTTTTTGATTGATCAAGTGTGTTCTTTGCATCTTTTGCTTTGTCCTCGGTATCAAAAATACCAAAGACAGTTGGACCGCTTCCGGACATCAAAGCACCAGTGGCGCCATTCAAAATCAGAGAGTCCTTAATCAGCTGCAGGGAAGGGTGCATCTTAAATGTGACATTTTCAAGATCGTTGTATAATCCTGCAATTAAGTCTTCCCTAGCCCGAAACCGCGGAATGCTATAATGGATTATTTCTTTTGTCAATCCTAAATTCAGGCTTTCATAAACGGTCTTGGTTGAGACTTCAAAGCCGGGATTTACCAGGACAAACCAGAAAGAGGGGATATCGAGCGCTGCCTCCAGGCGGTCACCGATACCGAAGGCCCATGCAGGTCCGTGGAACAGGAAAAAGGGGACATCAGCGCCCAGCGTAGCGCCTATTTTCATCAAATCTTCTGCCCGGAAGTTTAATCGGAACAATTCGTTAAGTGCCAGCAGCGTAACAGCGGCGTTGGAACTGCCGCCCCCGAGACCGGCGGCAAGAGGGATTTTTTTATGGATGGTAATGTTTACGCCGGAAGAACAACCGGCGAGGGAGAGGATTTTTTTTGCAGCTCGGAAGACGATGTTGCCTTCATTTTCCGGAAGAGTTGTGCCGGGGCATCGCAACGTTATGTCCCGGCCGGATGGAGAAAATTCCAGTTCGTCATATAAGCTGATTTTCTGCATCAACGTTGCTAAATCATGATAATTATCTTCTCTTTTTCTTAATACGCGAAGGTATAGGTTTACTTTTGCAGGTGATAGTTTTTTCAACATGGTTAGGAGGTTTCTTTTACATATCTCATTTTCAATTCATAGAGCAGATCATCCAAAAGAGACTTTTCTTGATTGTCAAGATTCCCCTTCGTCTTATCTTTGAGCATGGACAGGATGTCAATGGTTTGTTTCGCCGCAGGGATGTTTTTTTTGACTTCCCCGCTTGTGGGATCCGGAAAATCGCCGAAATGAAACATCACTGTCGTACTCAGGGAAAGGATAAAGTTAAGAAAATTTACTTCAGGAAGTATCTGGCCTTCATTCTGCTGCGAAACGCCAGGCGAAGACTTTCCTTTTTGCTCTTCCCGCGGAGTCGTTCCGGCTTCAGGCTTTTCTCCTTCCGGCTGGCGCTGCTCCCCGGATTCAGTGAACATTCGTTTGTCCTTTATAACAAAAGATTTTTCCTGTTTTTCATCTTCCATATTGTCCTCCTATCAGCAGTGGTTCTACACAACAAATCAGCTGATGCCCCTCTAATGGATGAAGAATTTCTTGTGAATTATACCGGCCTCATGCTCCTTAATCTGGCGATTCTTTCCTCGATTGGCGGATGGGTGCTGAAGAGGTTCATCAAAGAGCGTCCGGTCAGAGGATTTACAATGAACATATGTGCCGTTGAGGGATTGGCATTCATGGGAATCACCTCGGAGGCACGGGACAGCTTCTCCAGGGCGCCGGCCAGCCCGTAGGGCTTTCCCGATATTTTAGCACCGCCGTCATCAGCCATATACTCCCTTGAACGGGAGATAGCCATCTGAATAATCGTCGCCGCGATCGGAGCGAGAATCGCCATGAGAATCATGCCGAAAATGCCTCCCCCTTCGCCCTCGTCATTATCCCGGCCGCCAAAGCCACCGAAAATTGCCGCCCACTGTGCCATATTGGCCAGCATGACGATTGCCCCGGCCAACGTGGCCGCAATGGAGCCGATGAGCATATCCTTATTC
>MVQR01000146.1 GCA_002067815.1 Syntrophus sp. PtaB.Bin001
CTTTCCCTGCCTTGCCTGGGCCGGTTATCTGAAAGACTGGCCGGGGCCTTCAGAGGGAGAGCGGCCTACGGCCTATATCGTGATTCTCGGAGATACGACCGTGACACGCACTTTCGGCTGCGACCATGGAATCGCTGCTCAGAGCATTCTGTTAGGGGCGGTGGAACGGGGGTTGGGAGGATGTATGATCGCTTCCATCAAGCGGGAATCTCTGCGGAAAGTCCTGAACATACCGGAAAAGTACGAAATTCTTCTGGTGCTGGCCCTGGGAAAGCCCGGAGAGTCGGTTTTCCTGGAAAACCTTGGCCCGGATGGGGACATCCGTTACTGGCGGGATGAGAAAGGCGGCCATCACGTTCCCAAGCGGCCGCTCGCGGATCTTATTTTATAAAAGCAGTTTCACGCCAGGTCGTACTCAAAGACTTTCCATCGTTCGATTTTTTCAAAGGCGCTTTCGGCTGCCTTGAAAAGGGCCTTAAGCCCTACAGGTTTGATGAAAAAATCGTCAAAACCGGCGGAGCGGCATTCCAGCAGTCCGAAAAAGTTGCTGTATCCGGTCAGGGCGTGGATGACGGCAATCTGGTTTTTCTTTCTGATCTGCCGGCAGAGGTCGATGCCGCTCATTCCCGGGAGCTTGAGATCCAGAAACATGACCATGATGCTTTCCTTGGCGAGAATCTCCAGGGCCGATTCCGCGCTTTCCGCGGTCAGGACCTTATAGTCGTACAGTTTGAAGGCCTCTTCAAGCATCTGAAGGATCTGCACCTCATCATCTACAAAAAGTATCTTTTTCTCACTCATGTTCGTTTTTCCTCTTTTTGATATCCGGCAGTTCCTGTTTTTCCTTGTGGATATCCATGATTTTGCCGATTCCTGCGTAATCCTGAACGGAACAGTCTTTGATTGCCAAAAGCTTCCTGGTTATCATTTCCATTCGCGCCGTCTGCTCCTTGATTGACAGGAGTTTTTCCCTGGTTTTCGTATCAGTGGCGGCTCCGGACAGCAGAAGGTCTGTATATCCCGAGAGAATCTGCATCGGCTGGTTGAATTCATGGCAGATTGTTCCCGCTGTGTCCAGCACGCTCTGCAGCCGCATCCGTTGCAGCCGTTCTTCCTCCGCCCGTTTTCGGTCCGTGATATCCTGCATCAGCACCAGAATGTGATCCACGTTCCGTAGCGAAATGCGTTCCGCCGAGTAAAGGCAATTAATGATATTTCCATCTTTTGTCCTCATCGGTACGTCAAGATTCCGCACGGAGCCTTTCTCTATCATCATTTTTATTATGAACTTACGCTGTTCCGGATGGACATAAATATTGAGCTCCAGCGATGTTTTTCCCACGACTTCCTGGCGCGTAAACCCCGAATTCAGTAGATAGCTTTCGTTGATCTCAACGATTTTCCCCTCACGTAATGTGCTGATGGCCATCATGGTGGGGTTGCTCTGGAAAGCCTTTAGAAATTTTTCCTCACCGGCCCTCAAGGCATCCTCAGCATGCTTGTGATCGGTTATGTCGGTTATGGTTGCGACGATGCCGCTCGGATTGCCGTCAGCCCTGTGAAAAAGGGCTTTATGGGTAATGACGTGAATCAGAGAGCCGTCTTCAGGGCGGATTGTTGATTCATATGCGGTTCTGCCGCCGTTTTCAATCAACTCCGCATCCACTTTGTGATGCACATCGATCTGGTCCGCTGTTCGGATATCCTGAACACGTTTGCCCAGAATCTCTTCCCGTTTAACGGCGAAATATTCCTCGAAAACCTTGTTGCATCCCAGGTACAGTCCCTCCAGATCCTTGTAAAAGATTGGGTTGGGAATATTATCGATTAGGGTTTGGAGAAAACGGACCTGCTCGGCCAATTCCGTTTCCAGACGCTGTTGTTCGGCGATGCGGGCCTCCAGAATCTGGTGCATGTTGCGATTTTCCTCCGCCACCTGGGCGGCATAGGATAGTTCATTGCCCAAAAGCAGAATGACAATGGCTTCATTGTTATAACGGTTTACGTGATCGTCGTTGACGCCCTGTTCGCCTGCGGAATAGAAACCGACAACGGGGGCGCCGGGCATGATGTTGGTGATTGCCGAAATCTCTTCATGAATTCGATCTCCCAGGAGGCGCATCCTAACGAAACAGGAACAGATAAGGATTGCTGCCGGTTCGGCAATTCCGGACTGCATCATAGCCCGAAGCAGGGTATCTTTACCCGCCTCGATCACTTCATCTTCAATGGTCTCCATGAGAACCATATGGGCACCTTCCGGAACGGGGTGGGCAAGGAGGATGCCTCCTTCCGGGGTAAAACAGCGGGGGACAAAAATGGTATACTGCCCCAGATTGTGACGCATGCCCAGGTGTTTCAATCCTTGTTCGAAGAGGGGTTTTCCTTCCAGCTCCTCTAGGGAGAGACCATGGAGTGCGGCAAAGACGTCTGCGGCGGGTTTCCAGTCAAGTTCAAGCACTTCACAATTTCTTGCTTTAGTGACCACCGCCCTTTTGGCCGTGGGATGAAAACCATGGCCCATGGCAATCCCGAATCTCAGGTTCGTTTCAAAAACGGCAAGGGCCATGCTGTCGCAGTAGGCCTTGCCATTATAAAAAATAAAATTTTGACTGCCGCTGGTGAGTTGGACATCGACCGCGGCCCCCCCGAAAAAAGGAATGCGGCCGGAAGAGAGGTCTTTTAGTTCCTCGAGAATTTCCGGACTGTGTGAATCGGAGATGGAACTGCTTGCCGGTGAAAACAGCATGGCAAAGGCCGCGCGGCCTTCACGGGTCATTTCGCTATAATAGACATTGTCCTGAGCGTTGAAGTATCTGTCAAGCCCGTCATGAGTTACAGCTTCGTGAACGGCTTTCCGCCAGTCGGCCGATACTCTTTCTCCCAGGCCCACATTAACGGTCAGATAAGGGGAAGCGAGCGCCATAACCGTAATGCTGCCGGAATAAACGCCGTTGCAGATTTCCCCGGCAGAACTGGCGCCGAATGTCGGCACATCGCCCACGACGTTCCGGATGCCGGAAAGCATCGAATCGAGCTGATATGAGGCCGATGCAAAGACGATCACCGCCGACAGGGAATGGGTGCTGATTCCGTTCATCGCCTGGCTTGCGGCTTCACGGCCGGCGGCATAAGAGTCGTCTCCGTGCGCGACGCCGCAGCCCACTTCGATGTTAGGCACTCTGTTCATCGGTTTATTACTTTCGTTGATCCCTGTCATTTTCTATGCGGTGCCCGTCATCTTTTATTTCGCTGCAGTTGAAAATGGCAGCCTTTTCGGGCAGAGAATACACCTCTATTGTTGGGAAGATGCGCAATTAAGTCTTAGCAGCGTTTCAAAAGAGTAGTGGATAAGGATTACAAAAGCAATATCCAAGCCGTGGAAATCAATCCTTCCGGTGTCGTTTTTTCGTTGAATTCCGATTCCATATCAAAGCGCTATTTTCGGTGGCAGCGTTATCGGCTCCTCGACGTAGATCTGTGTACGACTGCGTCCCTCTTCCTTGCCGCCTTGATGACATCTTTAATCTGGAATCAGAGTAAGTAGCGATGAGAAAAGGGCGAATTTTGAGAGACGGATCATGAAAAACTTGGAGGAGGTATAGAACAAACAAAAGGGAAAAATACAAGTACTTATTTAACGGAACGGTCATTCAGACGGAGATGTGATCTCTGATGAAGGACGTTCCCCAGCGGATATGCTCCTGCATTTTCTGACATGCCAGCTTGGCATCCTGCTGTTTGATTGCTTCAACTACCTCCCGGTGATGCCGCCATGAAGTGCGGGCCCCCTCTTCAAATGAAAACAGGTCCACCATATATCTCTTGATTTGTGTGCCGATATATTGATCGACGGTTAAAAATAGGTCATTGCCCGCCATTTTCAGGATGCATTGATGAAACTGAATACTGAGCGGCGCCAGTTTTGCCGCATTATCTTTACTTTTAAGAAGGCCCTCTGCTTTTTCAAGGATCTTCTCGATACGGTTGAGATCGGCCTGTGTAATATTCAGAATGCCTTTCGCTATCGCATGGCAATGAATAATCTCTCGCAATTCGTTTATTTTTTCGAGCTCGCCGGGATTAATCCTCGAGATGAGCATGCCTCTCTTGGGTATGACTTCTATCAGTCCTTCAGATTGTAAATGCCGGATCGCTTCTCGAATGGGCGTGCGGCTTGTGCCGAACATCTGGGCAAGCTCGTTTTCCGTTACAATTGTGCCAGGCGCCAGAGCGTTTGACAAGATCTTGTCCTTCAGCTTCTCATAAATCTGATTTCTGAAAGGGACGTATGAATTCTTTTTCAAAGTTACCTTCGACTTTATCATTCCTTACCTCTGTTAACCCTATTTTGTAGTGGCATGGGGCTGTATTAGAAGATTGATGATTTTCTCCCGCTTCGACATCTAATCCCGGTAATGTCTGATTCTGCACTCATCAAATTCAGGCCGTCCCGGCATTATCTATAAAGTTAAGAACAAGAATTATTACGCCTCGCGCCTTCATCTGTCAAGTTTGCCGGGATGGTGTTGCGAGGATGATCCTAAAATTGATGCACATTCAGGCATAAGGTATGCCGAAGGCACGTGTTGTATCAATGTGTACATATGCTTAAGGTGATACATATTATTGATATAATTCATTTTTCCTTGACATTTACGGTATACATGTATACAAGAATTTTCATTGAGGGGATGCTTGGATTAACCTTGAGAAAGGGTATGTTCGGGACCGGGTATGATCCCTCTTTGACCATATGAAATAGGAGGTAAGATTATGGATCAGGAGCACAATATTCCCAGAAGAGATTTCCTGAAGATTGCAGGCGCTGTGGGAATCGGCGCGTCTGCTTCTCTTTTCCCCTTCAGGAATCTGCGGCAGGCCTGGGCTTTCGGGGAACACCCCCAGGAAAAACCGTCTTACACTGTAAAGAAAAAGGTCCCCCAGGTTTGTGCCCGCGCTTGTGAGGCCGATTGCGCTTATTATGTCGTTATGGGCGTGGATCCGGCAACAGGTTTGGAACGGGCTATAACCCTTGAAGGCAGGCCTGAAGATCCCGTTTCCCGGGGGAAATTCTGCATCAAGGGCCTTGGATTTGTCGATTCCGTTTACGACCCCGACCGCCTTATGGTTTCTCTGAAAAGAACTAATCCTAAAAAAGGGACGGACGAGGATCCAGGATGGATAACCATGAAAACCAGCGACGCCGTTAACGAAGTCATCGCCGGATTAAAGAAAGTGAAGCGTGAGGAAATTCTCTTTGCATCACCAGGTGACCCTTATACCAACCGTCTCTGCCAGTCCATCGGCGCCACGCGCAGTGATCAGCGGACGGAATGCTTTGGAACCCATTATTACATCAACTGCCTGACATTGACCAATCCGCCCAACAAATATTACATGAGTACCTATACGCCCAGTCACCATGTGGCGGGCTATGATTACGACACTGCCAAATATCAGGTATGGTTCGGTTTTGATTCCTTCTCCAAGTGCGGAAAGGCGGGTATGCTCAACCATTGGGCTGCTGGTAAGAAAAACGGCGCCAAGATCGTCATATTCAATCCGGTTCGCACCCCTCTTTGCGACGGTTATGGCAGCGAATTCTATCCCATCAAACCGGGGACGGATCTGGCTGTTGCGCTTGCCATGCTGCAGGTCATCACTTCAGGGAGGAAGTACAACACGGCCTTCCTCAAGAAATATTCCGATGCCGCGGCCCTGGTGGATGCAAAGACGAAAATGACGCTCAAGGATGAAAAGGGTTCCTTCCTTGCCTGGTGCGTAAAACATAAGAAGGCGGAACCTATCGATGACTGCCATGAGCCCGCTCTGGAAGGCGGACCCTTCAAGGTTGTCGTGGAGGGAAAAGAGGTCAGTGCCCAGCCCGTCATGGGATTGCTTGCCCAAACAATCAAGACCTATACCCCTGAGTGGGCGGCCGGTATATCTGAAGTTCCCGCTAGGTCAATCCGCAAGATCGCCCTGGACTTCGCCGCCGCTGCGCCTCAATCTTTCATCCCTACATACAAACGCGATGCTGCC
>MVQR01000147.1 GCA_002067815.1 Syntrophus sp. PtaB.Bin001
GTTGCCTCCCAAGTATGCCGTTATCTGGGCGGCCTTTTTTGAATTTTCCGCCTTCTTTTTTATCGGTGTTCCCGTGGCCAAAACCATCGGTACGGGCATCATCCATCCGGACATCATAAACAACCTGCTGATCTTCTCCGCCCTGGGGGCGGCAATCATCTGGAATCTCATTACGTGGTACTTCGGACTGCCAAGCAGTTCCTCCCACGCCCTGATCGGGGGGTTGATCGGCGCCGGCGTGGTTAAAGGAGGAACAAAGGTCCTTGTCTGGTCGGGGATTACCAAGGCGACTCTCTTTATTGTCATTTCGCCGGCCATTGGGATGATTCTCGGATTTTTGCTGATGGTCCTTGTCCTCCATCTCTTCCGCCGGGCTCACCCTGCCAGGATGGATTATATATTCCGGAAAATGCAGCTATTGTCCGCAGCCGCTTACGGTATGGGGCACGGCATGAACGATGCGCAGAAGACGATGGGCATTATTGCCCTTGTCCTTTACACTCGCGGATTGCTGGGACCTACCTTCCACATCCCCTTCTGGGTGATTTTCCTCTGCTATACGGTTATTGCCCTCGGGACAGTCTCGGGCGGATGGCGAATTATAAAAACAATGGGCACCCGGATCACCAAGCTTCGTCCCGTAGGCGGTTTCTGTGCGGAGACTGCGGCGGCACTTGCCATTATCGGCGCATCCCTGGCAGGGATTCCCGTCAGTACCACCCATACCATTACCGGGGCGATCGTCGGCGTCGGTTCAACGATTCGGCTCACCGCCGTCCGTTGGGGCATAGCGGGGACGATCATCTGGGCCTGGCTCCTCACCATCCCGATTTCCGCGCTCATCTCCGCTACTATCTACTTTGTCCTAAGGCCGGTGTTCTTCTAATTCCAGTTTCAGATCGAAGCGCTATCTACGTTAGCTGCGTTATCGTCTCCTCGACATACTTCTATGTATGCCTGCGTCGCCTCTGCCTTGCCGCCTTGCTATCATCTTTGATCTGGAACTGGAGTAATTTGAACTTGAACTTTTCTTGTGTTCACTCAGGATCGGATGCGTTCCGGTAAAGCTGTTCATACATGTGGCAGACGGACTGCATGAGCGAAGCAATGATCGGTCCCAGGACAAAGCCGGAAAAACCGAAGAGAACAATTCCGCCCAGAGACGACAGAAAAATGAGCAGGGGATGCATCTGCACATCCTTCCCCAGCAGGATGGGGCGCAGGAGATTATCCACCAGACTGATCACGAAAGCTCCGACAGCCAGGATCATCACACCTTCCCATGTATGCCCGGTAATCAACATGATAATGCCTGCCGGTGCCCAGACGATGGAGCAGCCCACTCCCGGGATAATGGCGGTGGCGATCATTATCACTCCCCAAAGCATGGAGCCTTCAACCCCTGCGATCCAGAATGCCAGCGCCCCCAGCATTCCCTGCAATCCGCCGATGATCAATGTCACTTTCAGTGTGGATTTGGCGGTATTTATGAACCGGTCAAAAAGCATCCGTTCCCGCTCGTTGCCGAGAGGAATGAGCCTTATGGCGGTTTCCAGCAGCTTATCACCGTCCCGGATAAAGAAGAAAAGCGTATAGAGCATTACGGCAAACTGGGCGACAACAACCAGCGTATTCTGGGTCAGGCTGGAAAGCCTGGTGAATATGTAATTGGAAATGCTGCGGAGCATCTCGGAAAGCTTGCCCATCCAGAACTCCTGATCGATGTTGAATCGCTCAATATAGGGATGGTTGGCAATCCGGCCGGTCAACTCCTGGAGGCTTCTGGCGATGTGACTGGTATCTGAGCTGATGGTGCTGTACATGCTCATGGACTGTGAAACAAGGATGCTGCCGATGAAGATCGTCGGCAAGATGAGGATCAAAAGCAGTAGAAGCAGCAGCAGCGCCGAAAGGAGATTGGGGCTCGGCCATCTACGGACCATTTTCACATACAAAGGGTGAATGATGCTGGAAATAATGACAGCCCAGAAAATGGGATAGAAAAAAGGTTTGAGAAGATAAGTAAAGAGAAGACCAACCAGCCCAAGAAGCAGAAAAAAGACTACATGGCGTGTCAGCGATGTCTCCATTGAAATTATCTCTTTGTCAGGATGTCAGTTGGGTAATGTCTCCGGAAAATATCCGCTGAAACGTTCCGTCGGGTTCCCTCAGGATAAGAACTCCGTTTTCATCCACCTCCTGCACTTCGCCTGCATATTGCCGTCCCGGAAGGTCAACGGCGATCCGCTTTCCCAGTATATCCGTCAGGAGCTTCCACCGTGACAGGATGACGTCAAAAGAGCCCCGGCGAAAGAGGTCGTAGTATTTTTCCAGCGCTTCCAGCCAGGATTGGAGAAGACGGACCCTGGGAAACGTCTGTCCGCTTTCAATCAGGATGGACGTTGCCGGCGTACGCAGATTGTCCGGAAAGGACAACTCGGGAATATTCACGTTCAGCCCCATCCCGATAACGGCAAAATCCACCAAGTCCATTTCTGTCCCGATTTCAGTCAGAATCCCCGCCATTTTGCGATCTCTAACCAGGATATCGTTGGGCCACTTGATCCGGACGGGCAATCCGGTGCTTCCCTCCAGGGCATCGGCAGTGGCTACAGCGGCTAGAACAGTCAATTTGGGTGCTTCATTGAGAGGAATGAGCGGGCGAAGAACTACGGTTGCGTAAATTCCCTGCCCGGGGGGCGAAAACCAGGTCCTTCCCCTGCGGCCCCGCCCCTCGGACTGTTCTTCGGCAATCACCAGGGTGCCTTCCGGCGTTCCATCGTAAGCCAGGACCTTGGCCTGATTGTTGGTATTATCGGTTTTTCTGAAGTAGGCAATCGGTCCCTGACCGATTAGGCTGGTCTTGAGACCTTCGCGGATCTCCGCGGTTAGTAGATAATCGGGGATGCTTCGAAGGGCGTAACCCTTTCTCGGAAAAGATTCGATTTCATATCCTTCTTCCTTCAGCCTGCTGATGTGCTTCCATATTGCAGAGCGCGAGATCGCCAATCGGGAACTGACCTTTTCCCCGGAAACAAACCGGCCCTCTTCTTCTTTCAGGTATTGGAGCAATCGTTCCTTGGTATTCATCGGGCGCTTGATTATCATTGGACCCGGCTTTTGTCAACCCGTTTCCATTTACAGGTTGACAAAAGCCCCTCCCCTCTGATAGGCCGTACTTCCACTAAAAACAGGAGAAAATTTTCATGATACTGGATTCAACGGTAAGTACGATGGCCCAGAAGGTCCTCAGAGAGGGGCCGCAAGCTTTGTCGTTCCAGGATGCCTGCGTCCTGACCGAACTACCGGCACGATCCATTCCGGATCTGCTTGTCGCCGCCTGCAAAATCCGGCGGCAATATCTAAAGGATGATTTGGTGCGCTGTTCAATCCTTAATGCCAAATCAGGCGCCTGCGCCGAGAACTGCGCCTTCTGTTCCCAGTCGGCCCACCATCGAACCGATGTGGTCAAGCGGCCGCTGCTTTCTGCAGAGGCCATGATTTCGGAGGGTATCGAGATGGATCGGGCCGGGGCGACCCGGTTTTCCATGGTTACCAGCGGCACCCGGCTGAACGAACAGGAAATAGAAACGGTCAGCCGGACGGCCTCGACCCTTGTGAAATCAACTAAACTAACCGTCTGCGCTTCCCTGGGACAGCTTAGTGCATCTAACGCGGAGCGCCTCAAGGCCGGCGGCGTAACCTTCTATCATCACAACCTGGAGACGGCGCGCAGTTTCTTTCCCCATATATGCACCACTCACGAGTACGACGAAGATATCGAAACGCTCCGCATCGCCCGGAAAGCGGGATTGCGCCTTTGCAGCGGCGGCATCTTCGGTCTTGGCGAATCGTGGGAACAGCGGGTGGAAATGGCCTTTACCCTCAGGGATCTGGATGTGGACGGAATTCCCATCAACTTCCTCAATCCACTGCCGGGAACGCGAATGGAAAACCAGCCGCTGCTGGAGCCCATGGAAGCCCTCAAAATAATCGCCCTGTATCGTTTTATTCATCCGGAGAAAAATCTGCTCATTTGCGGCGGAAGGGAGATCACCTTAAGGGATTTTCAGTCCTGGATTTTCCTGGCGGGGGCCAGCGGCATGATCGTAGGCAACTACCTGACCACCCAGGGGCGGGACATCGGGATGGATCTGGACATGATCAGGACGACTCAGGAATATTCATGACTCACAGACATTTTCCCCTTTGGCGGAAGCGCAGCAGGATTCTGGTCACCTGTCCGAAAGGAATAGCTCCGTACCTGACGAGCGAAATAGAGGCCCTCGGGTTCCCCGTCGATTATGAGCGGGAGGCCGCCGTTGTGACGGGAGGCACGCTGGAAGATTCCCTGCGGCTCAATCTTCACCTGCGCACCGGTCACCGCGTTCTCTATCTTCTGGCCGAAAACGAAGTCAACAGCCCCAACGATCTCTACCGATGGGTTTCAGGTATATCCTGGGAAACCATTCTCCATGAAGACGGCTACCTCTGCATTACCTCAACCGTGGACCATCCCTCGATCAAGGATACGCGCTTTGCCAACCAGAAATGCAAGGACGGCATTGTCGACCGTCTGCAGCGAATCTGCGGTCGGCGACCCGATTCCGGTCCGGAACGGGACCGGGCGGTGGTACATCTGTTCTGGAAGGGTTCGAGGGCCCAGCTTTATCTGGACACTTCCGGAGAGCCCCTGTCCCGCCGGGGATATCGCAAAATACCGGTAAAGGCGCCCATGCAGGAAACTCTGGCTGCAGCCATCGTCATCGCCACGGGCTGGAATGGAAAAGGCCCCTTTGTCAATCCCATGTGCGGCAGCGGTACCATTGCCATCGAAGCCGCCCTGATTGCTTTGAACCGTGCACCAGGGTTGATGCGCAGCAACTTCGGCTTTCGCCATATCAAGGGCTTTCCTCAGCCGGTCTGGAAAGAACTGCGGCGTAAGGCCCAGGAAGAAACCGTCCGCCGTTTCCCGGGAGAGATTATCGCCACTGACATGGACCGCCGGGCCATCGCCGCTGCGGAGCAGAACGCCGTAAATGCCGGCGTGCAGAACTGGATACGCTATGCTGTTTGCGACTTTACGGAAACCGATATCCCCCGGCAAAAGGGAATTATAATAATGAATCCTCCTTACGGGGAGCGCCTGGGAAACCAGAAAAAATTGGAAAGAACCTATGCGGCCATGGGGGATTTCCTTAAAAATTCCTGTTCCGGATACCGGGGGTTTATCTTTACGGGGAATATTGAACTGGGCAAAAAAGTTGGTTTGAAAACCCGGCGGCGTCTTATCTTCTTCAACAGTGAGATCGAGTGCCGCCTCCTTGAATACGAGCTTTACGAGGGCACTTTCAAGGAACACAAAACGCCGCCGGAAAGTTAGCCGACGCCGCCTATGATGCAGCCCGCCACTCTAATCTTGCAAATCCGGATTAAATGAGATATCAACACCCTTCTGCATATAAATTGCTGTTATTATTTGTATCGCTTATTATTGTGTAAAGATGGGCCGTTGATCATGATGAGAAATTCGCCAGAGTTTCGCCCTATCGGGGTTTTTGATTCCGGTGTCGGCGGGTTGACCGTCGTCCGGGCGTTGATGGAAAGGCTGCCTTTCGAAAATATCCTTTATTTTGGAGACACCGCCCGGGTGCCCTATGGGGTCAAATCCGTAGAAACGATTAATGACTACGCCCGGCAGATCACCGAATTTCTGCTTCGCAAGCAAGTCAAGCTTCTTATCATCGCCTGCAATACGATGGCCGCTGTCGCCCGTCAGACGGTAGAGTCCCTTTCCTCTGTTCCCGTTTTGGATGTCATCGATGCCGGAGCCCGATGCGCCGTTGCGGAGACAAGGACGCATCATGTAGGGGTTATCGGCACGCCCACCACAATCAACAGCAATGCCTACGCCCGGGCCATCTGTCGACTTGCGCCGGAAACAAGAATATTTTCCCAGGCCTGTGCCCTTTTTGTTCCCCTGGTGGAGGAAGGATGGCTCGATCATCCCGTTACCCGTCTTACTGTTCAGGAATACCTTAGG
>MVQR01000148.1 GCA_002067815.1 Syntrophus sp. PtaB.Bin001
TTATATTGAAGAAACAAAAAAGCGGATTGCGCAGGAAGAGGCCGCCGAAAAAGGCAAAAATAAGAAGTAAAATCGAGATTGGACATCCGGGCGGATAAGAAACTGAAGACGGCCTCATTTGAAATGCGGCCGCCTTCACTAGATTTTTTTGATTTTTTGCAAAATTTTATTAACACAGACCTCGGGTGAAGCCGTGGTATCCACCATGAAATGCTCTTCAGGGGAAAATTCGTTGATAAGATCAAAATCATTTCTCTGCGCCAGATAGATTTCCCAACGGCCATCCGATGCCTCGCCCTTCTCCGACAATCGACGTTCCAGCCTTAGTTTCAAAACATCCTCTGGACAACGGCATTCAATCACGTAGAAATCCGCTTGCAAACGTTCAGCCGCATATTTCGCTTTCAACCGTTCCTCCCGTCTTTTGTATGAGGCATCGATGATGACGGGCTTTCCTTTCCGGATTATTTCTTCCGCCCGAGTCAGGGCCTCTGCGTAAGTGCGTCGAGTAACTTCATCGGAATAAATCCCCTGACCGAAGGCGGCGAAATGATGATCCGTGACGGGAATGTTCAGAAGCTCCTTGCGCAATACATCCATTTGGAGAATTTCCGCCCCCAGGCGGGATGCCAGATTCCTGGCCAGAACGCTTTTCCCTGTTCCCATAAGACCGGTCATCAGTATCAGAGCCGGCTTTTCCGAACGGCAGGCATAGGAATAGGCGAGATCGAAATACCGACAGGCCGTTTCCCCGGCCTCATCCCGTTCTTTCTGACTGACGGCCTCGTCATGAATTTTGAAGCCGACGACCTTGCCCCGCACATAGGCGTAATAGCACTTATAAAAATTCAAGAGTTGACGGATATCCTCATCTCCCGAATATGAAATGTAGGCGTTGACAAAGGCCTCCCCATATTCCGGGTAGCCGTTGAAATCTAGATCCATCGCAAGAAACGATACTTCCGCGGCTACATCCTCGTAACGGAACCGCTCGTTGAATTCAATGCAATCGAAGATGACAATCTCCGGATCAAGGAGACAGATGTGTTCAAGATGAAGATCACCGTGGCAATCCCGAATCCGGCGGTCTTCCACTCTTCGGTTGAAAAGCCCCTCCCGGGTTTTTAAAAATTTCAGTGCAAAGGACCGGATAAAGGAATATTGATATTCCGGAATCGTCCGGCCTATGAAAGCCGAAGTCTGATCGAAGTTCTCCTCATGGTTCCTTCGAATAGTGTCCTGCCCTCCGACTTCATCTATTTTCCCGCCCGTTTCGGCCCGCTGATGAAAATCAGCCACCTTTCGGGCAATCCTCTCCATAACCGAAGCAGATACCGCTCCGCGGACCAGTAACTTCTTCAACATCCGTTCTTCGGGAATTTTTTTCATCACGACGGCATAGTCAACCACCCGTCCTGATTCGCCCAATGCCAGCTGACCGTCTGGTTTTTCAACGATCTCCGCCACATTCAGATAAATCTCCGGCGCCAACCTCTGATTGAGTCGCAACTCCTCCAGGCAGTAAAACCGCCGCTTTTCCAGAGTCGTAAAGTCTAGAAAACCAAAATCCACTGCCTTCTTAACTTTATAGACGATGTCTCCCGCGATGAAAATCAAGGAGATGTGAGTTTGAAGCAATTCAACCCGTTCCGGTTTTCCCGGATAAAACTCCGGCCGGCTCATGGCGGAAATCAGTTGCGGATGAGTCATTACATTCCGTCTCCTTATTTGTTCCGGACTCTCGATCGGAACATTATCAACCAAAAGCTGAAAGACGTTTAATCAATCCCCCATCGTTAATCAAGATAAAAGTGGCAGAACATTTCACTTGCCTTTTACCATTCCGACCAACTAAGAAATGGTGCAGGGTTACGGCAAGGAAACCGGAATCCTGCGGTAAGCATCAAGATTATCCGGGTCTTAATTCTGAATCTATTTATCGGTCCCGATGGACGTCGGCGACCTCTAAAGGAGGTTTTTTTCATGGATGAAGTGACAGAGCGCATTGCCCGCTGGATTACAGAAGCCAAGTCTGTTGTCATATTTACCGGCGCAGGTCTCAGTACGGAATCGGGGATCCCCGATTTCCGCAGCCCCGGCGGGGTATGGGACAAGTATAACCCGGAAGATTTCTATTTTGACAGATTTATGGCCTCGGAAATATCCCGTTGGAAATACTGGCAGATGGCGACGGAAATGTATGAACCGATGAAAAAGGCCCAACCCAATGCCGCCCACCTTGCCATCGCCGAACTGGAAAAACTGGGCAAACTGGATTGCGTGATCACCCAGAACATTGATAACCTCCATGTACGGGCAGGCAATTCACCGGATAAGGTCATCGAGCTTCACGGTACGGCCATGTCGGTTTCCTGTCTCAGCTGCCGGAAAAAATTCGACCGGGAAAAGGTTCAGGAAAAATTAAAAGAAGAAGAAAAAGTCCCTTATTGCGACTCCTGTGGCGGCCCTTTAAAACCTGACACCATATCCTTCGGCCAGGCGATGCCCGTGAAAGAAACACAGGAAGCGTACGAACGTTCCTCCGCCTGCGATCTTTTCATCGTAATCGGCTCTTCCCTCGTCGTACAACCTGCCGCCTCCATGCCGGTCACGGCGAAGAGAAACGGAGCCAGACTGGTCATTATCAACCGCGACCCAACACCCTGCGACGGAATGGCCGATGTCGTCATCAACGATCAGGCAGGCGCCACAGTGACAGCCCTATTGGAGAAAGTAAAAAACATTATGGCCGAATGATCATTGCCTTTGTTTCTTTATATACTGCCGACCAATTCAAGAAGAGGATCGATCATGACGGAAAGAAGAAAAGTGAAAATCACCTTGGCAGGAGACGAATCCGTATCGGCTATTCTTACCCTGCCGCTGAGTGGAAAAAAGGAACTTGGCGTGATTACGGCACACGGAGCGGGAAATGATATGGAGAATCCCCTCCTTGCGGCATTCTCGGACGGCTTGGCAAAGGCGGGTTATCCGGCATTGCGCTTTAATTTCCCCTACAAGGAGAAAGGCCTGAAAACACCGGATCGCCAAGCAAAACTTGAGCAAACCTGGAAAGCGGCCCATCGCTACTTCCTGGAGAAATCAGGTGCGGGTATAACCCATATTATCGCGGCCGGCAAGTCGATGGGCGGGAGGATCGCATCTCAGATTGTCGCCGAAAAAAAGCTGCCTGTTGAAGGGTTGATCTTTCTTGGCTATCCCCTCCATCCAGCCGGTGATCAGGCAAAAATCAAAGATGCTCATTTGTATCAGATCACTGTTCCGATGCTTTTCTTTGCCGGGACCAAGGACCCCTTATGTGATCTTCCAAAACTACAAACAGTTTTGAACAAACTTACGGCCCCCCGGGAGTTGGAAATCATTGAAGGCGGTGACCATTCCTTTCACACTCCCAAGTCCTTGAATATCGCAGAGGCGGATATCTTTGCCCGGATTGTAGAAAAGGCCTTACAATGGCTGGAAAAGATCGGATAATCCTTGTGCAAACCGGCATGCAAACTTAAAAAGTTTCTTAATCCAAGTTTTTTTCTTTCAATATAGCCTTCTGCTGATATTCCGGTTTTAAAAACAAATAGTAAAGCCGGCCTTCCCTATAGGTACTTCCTGCCAGCCTACCGGCCTCATCCCCCTGTCCCATATAGACATCACATCGTCCGGGAGCACGGATTGCGCCGCCTGAGTCCTGATCCAATGCAAAACCCGAATAGGGAGCCTGAACCACTTCACTGCCGTTTGCCCGCGGCAGAGTGGTGGAAATAAATGCCAGACAGGCCCGGGGGTAGATGGACTTGTCAGTGGCGATGGTGCGCAGTGCAGTCACCGGCTCATTGATTGTCCCCCTGGGGGGGCCGTCTATTATTCGGAAAAAGACAAAGCGGGGATTCAGCCGGGTGTATTTTGACACCTCATCGGGATGGGCTTTAAAGTATGCAATCATTTTGGACATGCTCATCTGGTCTCTTGATATCTTTCCGTCTGCAACCATCTGCAGGGCCACGCTTTTGTACTCATGTCCGTTATTAGCGGCATAGCCGATTCCGATTAGCGAGCCGTCGGGCTGCCGGATCTTAGCCGAGCCTTGCGCATGGGCGATGTATACTTCAAAAGGATCGGCCAGCCAAATAATTTCACGGCCTTTCAGCATCCCGGAACTTTCTATTTCAGCACGAGAAGGATAAGTACTAATGCCTTCGTCGGTTTTTCTGCCAAGGGTGACTCCGTTCTCCTTCACCAGGTCTTCGGGCGGGCCGTACAAGGGATATTTAAAACGGTCGTCGGGTTTGGTGGAGCCATAAAATATGGGGGTGAAGTAGCCGGTATAAAGTACCGTTCCCTGATCGTCACAGCCGACGGAAATGTAAACGTCGAACTGTTCTCTGATGAGGTCATTCAGCTCTGCAGCTTCGTATCCGGCATCGATCAACTTTGCAAAGACCTGCAGGCTCTCCTCCGCCTGTTTGTGTGTAATCTCTCCATAAGGGAAAAACTTTTTGCTCGATGGTTTCTTGAGATAATTTAGGCTGTTGTTGATAGCCTTCTTAAGGCCGGACAAATCGTTACAGGCTGCCGTAAAGTCAGGTATGTCGGCGGGATCGATAATTTTTCGCAGAGATAGTTCTCCAGGAGGCAATTGTTTTGAGTAATCCTTTTTTTGCGTTTCCGGTGGCAACAGCTTTGGTTCCGCCTGTTTTCTCGGCTCTGGCGGTGGAAGTATCAATGTACGTGGTTTTTGGCAGCCCACTGCCGACATTACAAATATCAAACCTATTACCAGCAAAGTCCTAGTCTTCACGAATACACCTCGTTTCTTTTTATTCCGCAGTTCCGTTACCTATTTTAAGATTCATTCCATCAAGCGGCAGGGAAGTATATAAACTAGGATTTTGCTAATCAAGGAGATTTTAGCCAAAGATTTGTCACGGGGGAAAAGAGCCCATCCCAACGAAGATAAAATATGACTTTGTCATATTTTACGCCTGACATTTAGATCGGGACAGCTTCATGGTCACAAGACTATAACGGTCCGGACAAAGAAGCTCAAATTTATCGCCTTCACACCACGGCAAGGCGCCGCCGAACTAAAAGGTTGAAAGGCTGGAAAATGATCACATTATTCTTTGAAAATAAAGCAAACGGCTGCCTGTCAAAACCAGCAACCGTTTGCTTACATTATTTCAAATCAGGCAATAAGACGTTTCTGTGCAGAAGAAGCGAATACTGATTCACTGCCTACAGTATTGACAAGCATGGCAGCAATCTGGGCTATCTGTTCGGCTTGCGCATTCATCTCTTCCGCGGTGGCCGCAGATTGTTCCGCATTGGCTGCAGTCTGTTGAGTAACCTTATCCATTTCAGCTACAGCCCGGTTCAGCTGCTCGATTCCTTGGGCCTGTTCCTTTGAGCCGGCGGATATCTGCCTGATTAACTCGCCAACCTTGTCCGCGCCGCGGGCCACCTCGGTAAAGGTCTGGCTGGCTATGCCTACGAGGTCTGAACTTTCATGTATTTTTTTCACGGTCCCCTCAATCAGCGCCGCGGTACTGCGGGCGGCTTCGGCGGAACGCATGGCCAAGTTACGCACTTCTTCCGCCACGACAGCAAAGCCTGCGCCTGCTTCCCCGGCTCTCGCCGCCTCGACGGCGGCATTCAAGGCCAGCAGATTGGTCTGAAAGGCAATTCCGTCAATTGTGTTAATAATCTTGGAGATTTCCTCGCTTGCTGACGAAATATCCTTCATTGAGGATATCAGATCTTTCATTGATTCAGCGGCTGCCGAAACTGATTTTTCTGCGTGACTCATTATCTTGTTGGCATGTTCGGCATTGCCGGCGTTTTGTTTTGTCATGGCGGCCATCTCTTCCAGGGAGGAAGAAGATTCTTCAATTGAAGAGGCTTGCTCGGAAGCACCCTGGGCAAGAGATTGGCTTGCCGCAGCAACCTCTCGAGATGCCGAAGTTACATGGTCGGTACTT
>MVQR01000149.1 GCA_002067815.1 Syntrophus sp. PtaB.Bin001
TGTGCTGGACATCTCCAAAATAGAAGCAAAACAGCTCGAAGTCGCCTGCGAGAGTTTTGATTTGCGCGCATCCATTAAGAAGGTAGCCAATATGGTTAAACCCCTAGCCGAGAACAAGGGGCTGAACTTTAATATTGATCTTGCACCGGAAATCGGCGCATGGCTCAGTGACCCACGGCGCATCGAGCAAATCCTGATCAACCTATTAAACAACGCAATCAAATTTACGGAACGCGGCCAAATCAATCTGGCAGCGGAAATCGCAGCAGGCAAGCTTAGTATTTCTGTTACCGATACCGGCATCGGCATTAAATCTGAGGATTTAGATAAGGTATTCCAGCCGTTCCGTCAGATTGACATAGGACTCGCGCGCAATCATGAAGGTACGGGACTAGGGCTGGCTATCTGCGGGCGGTTAGCGGAATTGCTCGGCGGTCGAATTTCCGTAAAGAGTGAGTTTGGCATCGGCAGTACCTTCACGATCACCTTACCCCACAAGGAGGCGAATACACCATGAAACCGAAAATTCTTCTTATCGAGGATAACGAGCAGAACCGGTATATGGAGACGTTCCTTTTGGAAAAACACGGTTATGAAGTCGTACCTGCCGAAGATGGTCCCACCGGTATCGAACTTGCCGCTAAAATTCAGCCTTGCCTCATCCTACTCGATATCCAGTTGCCCCAAATGGACGGCTATGCCGTTGCCCGCGAACTGCGGCTTAATACGTCATTAAACGGTATCCCGATCGTGGCTGTTACTTCCTACGCTATGATGGGCGACCGTGAAAAATCTCTCGCAGCCGGCTGCGATGGCTACTTGGAAAAACCTATCAATCCTGATACCTTTGTTGCAGACATCGAGCGACACTTGAACCTGCCCAAGAAAGGGAACTCACCCCATGAATCGAATACTGATAGTTGACGACAAAAAGGATAATCTCTACATGCTGCGTTTTCTTCTTGAGGGCCACGGTTACAAAGTTGAAGAAGCGCAACACGGGGCGGAAGCGCTGCTTAAAGCACGTCAATCGCCGCCAGAACTTGTCATTTCCGACCTTCTGATGCCGGTGATGGACGGCTATACGCTTCTGCGACACTGGAAATCGGACCAGCAGCTCAAGCATGTCCCTTTCATCGTATACACGGCGACTTACACCGAACCAAAGGATGAAAAACTCGCCCTTGACCTGGGCGCTGATGCCTTCATTGTCAAACCCACTGAGCCTGAGCCGTTTCTGAACCAAATTAAGGAAGTTCTGGCAAAGCAGAAAAGCGGGTTGTTGTCGCCGACAAAACTTCCGATTTGCGATGAGCAAACTCAGATCAAGCAATATAACGAATCCCTAATCCGCAAGCTGGAGGAAAAGGCATTGCAGTTGGAACAGGCCAATCATGCTCTTCAACTGGATATTGCTGAACGTAAGCGGACAGAGGAGGCGCTGCATCAATCAACATCACTTCTGCAAACGGCATTCGACGCAACTGCCGATGGCATCCTTGCAGTGGACAGAAAAGGCAAGATCATCGCTTTCAATCAGAGATTCACAGAAATGTGGCGCATACCCAAGGCATTAATGGAAGAGACTAACTACCACCAATTACTGAAATATGTGATTGAAGAACTAAAAGATAAGGATGGATTTCTTGCTGAGGTCGAGGCTCTTTACAATCAGCCGGAAAAGGAAGGCTGGGATATTATTGAATTCAAGGATGGGCGGGTCTTTGAGCGTTTCTCTAAACCTCAGCGTATTGGGAATGAAATTGTCGGTCGCGTATGGGATTTTCGAGACATCACCGATCACAGACATACGGAAGCCGAGCGGGAAAAGCTTCAGGCTCAATTCATCCAGGCACAGAAGATGGAGTCCGTTGGCCGGCTGGCTGGCGGCGTGGCCCACGATTTTAACAACATGCTCGGCATAATTATCGGTTATTCCGAACTTGCCCTGGATACTGCAGGCCTGCCCGTGACGTTGCATAATCATCTTGAAGAGATACACAATGCCGCCAACCGAGCCGCTGAAATCACCAAGAAACTCTTGGCTTTTGCCCGCAAGCAGACCATCAGCCCCCGTGTCCTCGATTTGAATGAGACAGTAGAAAGCATGCTGAAGATGCTTCGGCGCCTTATCGGAGAAGACATCGATCTGGCCTGGCTGCCCGGTTCAGCTCTGTGGCCGGTGATGGCGGACCCTTCCCAGATCGACCAAATACTTGCCAATCTATGCGTTAACGCCCGGGATGCCATAGCGGGAGCAGGCAAGCTTACCATTGAAACCGACAAGGTTAATCTCGACGATACTTACTGCGCCGAACATGCGGATTGCTTACCGGGCGACTATGTGATGCTTGCCGTATCCGATGATGGCTGCGGCATGACTCCGGAAATTATCGCCCACCTTTTTGAACCTTTTTTACTACCAAGGAAATGGGAAAAGGCACAGGACTCGGCCTGGCCACCGTATATGGTATTGTCAAGCAGAACAATGGCTTTATCAATGTCTACAGTGAATCGGGAAAAGGAACGACTTTCAAGATTTACCTTCCTCGTCACAAGGGAGAATCGGAAGTTACAGCATCCTCGGATTCTGAACAAGTCCCTCGCGGCAAAGGCGAAACTTTACTGGTTGTAGAAGACGACGCCGCTATTCTGGAACTCACTCAAACTGTACTTACCGGTTTAGGTTACAGGGTGCTTGAGGCCTCAACGACGAACGCAGCTATGAAACAGGCTGAAGAGAACACAGGACAGATCCACTTGTTGATTACCGACGTGATTATGCCTGAAATGAACGGTCGCGACTTAGCCGAAAAGTTGAAAGCTCTTCATCCGGAAACCGTGGTTCTGTTCATGTCCGGCTACACGGCCGACACGATAGCCCGTCATGGTGTCCTTGAAGAAGGCATTCACTTTCTTCAGAAGCCTTTCACAATAAAAGACATTGCCTACAAGATACGACAGACTCTGGACGGGAAATAATTCCTTTTCCAGATCTAAGACTATGAAAAAGGTTTCAAGGCATAAAAAGAAAATACGAAAAAAAGAATTAAAGAAAGGATGGAATAATAAAGACTTCCAGTTATTTAAAACCTGGAAGTCTTTATCGCAAGGAGGATATATGCCGCTTATAGTTTTACATGGGCGGCATCTTGAAATAACCGGCATCGACTGCCAGCTGCATCAACTGTTTGGTTTTTTCCGGTCCCATATCATTCATCATGGCGAACGGTCCTTTCGGCCATGCCAGAGAGGTGCGAACTCCGAGATCCAGATCATCAACGGACACTACCTTCTTTGCAATCAAATGTTTGGATATGCAGAAGATTGAGCCCAGCAGGAGGTCTCCTACGGCACTTCTTGCAGCTTTATCTTCCAAAACGGGCCCCGCCTCCAGGTCCCAATCCAACTTTTCTTCAAAGCTTTTCTTCAAAAAAGGAGGTACGGGCGGGTAGCCGATATCCGTATTGCCCAGATATTCGACCATTGAATTTGCCGCATGATAGCATGTTCCAAGCCCCGCTCCTTTCTGGACCCACATGATACCGAATTTCAAACCCAGATATTCCTGGGAAATGCTCTCCAGTGTCGCAACATTATATTTTTCGCCAAAGGTGTCAAGGACCATGTAAGCGGCAATAAATACCGGATTGACGGCGAATCCCGGGAAATCACTGACCGTGATCGGGATCTTCTTGTTTCCCTTCGCAAATGCCATGAGTGCTTCATAGGTATCGTCACTGGTCGCTTTCTGGCGGATCACTTCCACCAGGCGGTTGACGTTGGCCGGGAAGAAATAATGCAGGCCGGCGGTCCTTGCAGGATTTTCAACCTTCTGCATCAGTGTCGCGATCGGGAAGGTTGAGGTGTTGCTCACTATAATTGTGTCCTTGGGAACCACCTTGGAGATATCTTCGAAACACTGTATCTTCAGATCGATATTTTCGACAACGGCCTCTATGATCAGATCGCATACGGCTAAATCATTGAAGCTGGAAGTCCCGGTGATCGAACCACAGATCTTGTCCGCTTCTTCCTGGGACATCTTACCTGATTGTACCCTCTTGGCCATTGCTTTTGCCACGAACTTGTCATACATGGCTTTGACCAGGTCATCATTCAATTCCTTGAATACGACTTTATATCCACTCATAGCTGCGTTGAGTCCTATCGCAGCCCCCATAACTCCAAAACCGACGACTCCTACTGTCTTGACTTCCTTCATTCCACTCCCTCCTTCTCAATTTCCTTATGACCTTTCCTGGGGCCGTCCGGAAGTTTATCACGAGCAGCTGATTTTAGAAACCTTTACCTAACAGGCTTCGGGCAATGACGATCCGCTGGATTTCGTTTGTTCCCTCGTAAATCTGCTGAACTTTAGCATCCCGGAACATTCTCTCGACGGGATACTTTTTGGTATAGCCAAATTCACCAAGCACCTGGATAGCACCGCCGATTACCTCCATCGCCAGATCGGAAGCAAATGCCTTTGCGCAAGCCGAGTACCTGCCGCGGTCCGGATCATGACGGTCATATTTGTCCGCAGCCATATATGTCAGGAAACGGGCGGCTTCCGTCTTCATTTCCATATCGGCCAGCTTCATCTGTATGCCCTGACGTCTGCCGATTGGTTTACCGTTTTCCAGATGTTCACGGGCAAACTGCACCGCACAGTCAAGGGCGCCCTGCGCCATGCCGACGGCCTGCGCCGCAATGCTTGTCCTGGTTTTGTCCAGTACCTGCATGGCTATTTTAAATCCGTCCCCTTCCTTGCCCAGCAGGTTTGCTACCGGCACCCGAAAATCCTCAAGGAACAATTCCGTTGTTGTCGAACCCTTGATTCCTATTTTATGCTCCAGCTTGCTGACATTCCAACCCGGCCCTTTCTCCGCCACCAGACAGGACACCTTCTTTTCCTTGGTATTCGGATCCACTGTCTTTACGAACAGGGTCATCACGTCTGCGATATCCCCATAAGTAATAAATCTCTTGGATCCCGTCACCACATAGTCATTACCATCACGTACGGCAGTGGTCTGAAGGCTCGCAACGTCCGAACCTGCATCCGGCTCGGTCAGCCCATAAGCCGCCAGTGTTTTACCACGGGCAAGATCAGGCAGGAACCGCTGTTTCTGTTCCTCCGATCCAGCGATGGTGATCGCCGCCGACCCCAGGCACTGACCGCTAAGCATCATGGCCACGCTGCAGCTCACTTTAGAAATTTCTTCCACCGCTATCGCCATGGGAAGTGCCTTGCCGCCTGTGCCGCCATATTCCGTGGGAAAAGGAATTGCCAGAACCCTGCCTTCAGCAAAGGCTTCCTTGATATCCCAGGGATAGCCGCCTATTTCATCAAGTTCCCCAGCCCTCGGAGCCACTTTTTCCTGCACCAGCTTTTGCACGGATTCCTTAAGCGCTAAAAGTTCTTGATCAAGCTCAAAGTCCAAGTGCTCACCCCCTCAACTTTTTTTCTGCTCAAAAAAATAAAGCAGATGGCCGTGCGTCTCTCCTCGAAATAAAGGAGAGACGCACCGATTTATTTAGGCTTTTTCAAAGCAGAAAAAGACTCGTTGAATAACGTTATCTTCACCTTTTTTCCCGTCAAAGGGCAGCGGGTCTACCGGGAAGACCACCAGTTTGACTTCGTCTCCCACATTCAATGCGCCCATAGGACAGTCCTTGATCCGGCTGAAGAGTGTTATCACTCCACCTAGATCGATCATTGCGTGTACAAGCGGAGTTTCAAACCCGATGGGTACACCCACTTCTTCATAAGTTACAGTCAGGGCCTTACCCCGGGTGGGGAGATCAACCCATTCCAGGTTTGTCGATAAACATTCAGGGCAGATCACGCCACGGGGGGGAAACGACAGGGTACCACAATCTTTGCACTTTGTTGTCGTCAGTCTCCCTTCTTTCAGATTTTCAAAAAAGGGATAAATCATGGTGAACTGTTTGCCCTGAAGAGGCCAC
>MVQR01000150.1 GCA_002067815.1 Syntrophus sp. PtaB.Bin001
GACCGGCGGCATTGACGGCGATTACGGCTACATTCGACCATAACCTCGCTGATGGAGGAAGAAAACATGAAAAAAGCATTCTGCATTTTATTATCTCTTGTTGGAGCTGTTCTCTTTATTTCCGGCTGTGGACCTACTCGATTGGAAATGGACTACGGAACCTCCCATAGGCTTCAAGTATTCAATCAGACCCTTGACCCCGCAGCGGAAAAGAATTTGACTCCGGTTTACGGGATGGACGGCCCTGCGGCGGATAAGGCATTACAGAAGTATCGAAAAGAGTTTGAAAAACCTGCGCCGGCACCGAAATATACCATCAATCTGGAGAGCGGCGGGAAATAAGGAAGTATGTATGTCAAAAGGAATTTCAGTTGTTAAAATCCTGGTGAAGACGGATGCCATCCGGAAGGAACTTGAAGAAATAATCTCTTCTATTGATGGTTTTGCAATTCAGCGGGATGATGCCGCAGGCGATTCCGACCTCCTGATTTTGGAGATCGGCGAGCCGCCCGAGAGGGATTTTCTCTATGCAAGCGTGATAAAAAAAGCGGGAAGAACCAAGGGAATCTTCTTCACATCCGCCCTTACGGCTCCGGAAATATTGCTGGAAGCGCTGAAACTCGGCATCAAGGGCTTTTTCCCCCAACCTCTCGACAGGCAGTATGTAAAAGAAACCCTTGTCAATTTCCGGGGTGATCAAAAGGATAATACTGAAAATAAAATTTCGGGAAGTGAATTAAAATCCGGACAGATTATCACCCTTTTTGGCAGCAAGGGGGGGGTGGGAACGACAACAGCGGCCGTCAACCTGGCTGTCAGTCTTGCTTCGAGGAAAGACGCCCCCAAGGTTGCCCTGCTGGATATGAACCCATTTTTGGGGGAAGTTTCCATGTTTCTGGGAATCGAATCCGCCTTTGACTGGATCGAAGTTGCAAAAAACATCGACCGGTTAGATGCCACTTTTCTCATGAGCGCCCTTACGCTGCATGAATCGGGCTTATACGTCCTGCCTTCCCCCGTCAGCATTACCGAAGGTTTCCAGGCCAATCCCCAGGTCCTGGAAACTATGCTTTCTTTCATGCAGACGCTTTTTGACTATATTATTGTGGACAGCGGACAATTTCTTGATGACAATGCCAAGGCCATCCTGAAATTATCTCATCTGACGCTGCTGGTTTTTATACCCAGCCTTCCGTGCATCATCAACTTGAAGCGGATCATGGATACCTTCTACAAGCTTGGTTATCCTTCGGAGAACGCCGTAGAAATCATTGCCAATCGTTCCATTCGTAATGCGGAGGTATCTCCGAAAGAGATCGAAACGGCTTTGAAAAAAAGCATCTTTTTTACATTGCCCAACGATTACCGCAATACAATGAGCGCTATCAATCTCGGCAAACCCTTGATGGAAATCGACAGCAGATCGGAAATAGCTCAGAAATTCAGCGCCCTGGCTGCCCTCTTTACAAAGGAGGGAAAACCGGGAGAAAAACCAGTGGTCTTGCCGGAAACTCCCAAGAAGAGGAAAGCGTCTCTTTTCGTAAACAACTTTTTCAAGAGCTGAAAAGCAGCAAGGAATTTATTTAAGGAGAACTGATTTATGGGATTCGCGCCGTTTCTTAAAACAGGAAGATCAGAGTCCTTTTCATTCCAGATGAATGAATTGAAAGCCAGAGTCCATGATCGGCTTATCGAGCTTCTCGATCTCTCCCTTATCGATAAGCTTGACCCGCAGACACTGAGGCAGGAAATAACTCGAATTATCGAAAGAATTCTGGCGGAAGAGAAGACCGCCGTTCCCATGAATTCTGAAGAAAAGACCAGGTTCTGTCAGGAAGTTCAGGACGAAGTCCTGGGTCTCGGTCCCATCGAACCCCTCATGCACGATCCTACCGTAACTGATGTCCTCGTTAACACCTACGATCATATCTATGTGGAACGCTTCGGCAAGCTGCAGCTCACGGATGCCCGCTTCAAGGACAATGCGCACCTGAAAAAGATAATAGACCGGATCGTTTCCAATGTGGGAAGGCGCATCGATGAATCCTGTCCCATGGTTGATGCCCGGCTGGCAGACGGTTCCCGTGTCAACGCCATCATCCCCCCCCTGGCGATAGACGGCCCTATGCTCTCTATCCGCCGCTTCGCCGTCGATCCGCTGGAGATGGACGATCTCATCACCCTGCGAACCCTGACGCCGGAAATCGGGGAACTCCTGAAAGGCATTGTCGCCTCCCGCCTTAATGTCCTTATTTCCGGAGGAACGGGAACAGGAAAGACCACGATGCTAAATGTCCTTTCCCGGTTTATTCCGACTAACGAACGGATTGTTACCATCGAGGATTCCGCCGAACTGCAGTTAAAGCAGGAACATGTCGTCCGTCTGGAGACTCGACCGGAAAATATCGAAGGCAAGGGCGAAGTGACTCAGCGTGACCTGGTTCGGAACAGCCTGAGAATGCGGCCGGACAGAATCATCGTCGGTGAAGTCCGCGCTGAAGAAGTGCTTGACATGCTCCAGGCGATGAATACCGGTCACGACGGATCGCTGACGACTATTCATGCCAACAGTCCCCGTGACGCCCTGCTGCGTATGGAAACACTTGTAGCCATGTCCGGCTTGAACATCCCCAACGATGCCATCCGGCGCTATGTCAGCTCCGCCCTTGATGTGATAGTTCAGGTGGCTCGATTGGTGGACGGCAGCAGAAAACTTGTCAGTCTCCAGGAGATTACCGGAATGGAAGGAAACGTCATTACGATGCAGGAAATTTTTGCCTTCCAGCAGACGGGCGTAGATTCCAAAGGGCAGGTCAAGGGCAGGTTTGAAGTCTCCCCTGTTTTGCCGCGTTTTCTGGAACGCTTCAAGTCTATGGGGATCCCTGTGCCGCAGAGCATGTTTTCTCCAGGCAGGGTCATGAATCTATAGGGAGGAAATCATGGACATTCTTCCGGTTGTCATTATCTTTGTCGCTGCCGTAGTGGTCATCGAAGGCATTTTCCTCTTCTTTTCAATGCTCTCCCGGATAAGGAACCCGGAGAAGAGACGCATTGCCCAGCAGCTTCGTACCTTGTCCCACCAAAGAGACCGTATATTTGCCGGCAGCATCGACATTACGAAGAAAAAACGGGAGTTGAGCAGCATCCCCTGGCTGGACAGGGTTCTTTCCCGACTTCGCCGACTGCTGCCCTCCGAACGCCTGATGGAACAGGCCGGATCGACTCATCCAATCGGCGTCTTCGTTCTCAGCTCCGTTGTCTTGTTTGTAACAGGCATCCTGGTATTTAATTTATTGACGAAAACATTATTTATCGCCCTGCCCGCCGGTGTCGCCCTGGCGTCGCTCCCTTTTCTTTATCTGAAATTCAAAAAAGGCAAGCGGACTAAAAAGTTCGATGAGCAGTTGCCTGACGCGCTCGACCTGATAGCACGGTCTTTGAAAGCCGGTCATGCCTTCCCCGGCGGATTGCAGATGGTGGCCAGGGAATTTAAAGATCCCCTCGGAGGCGAGTTTGCCAAGGTAGTTGATGAAATCAATTTCGGCCTGGGCATTGATGAAAGCCTGCACAACCTTACAGAAAGGGTCGATTCGCCCGATCTTAAATTTTTCGCCATCGCGGCCTTAATCCAGAGAGAATCGGGGGGCAATCTCGCAGAAATCCTGGAAAGCATCGCCCGCATCATCCGGGAGAGATTCAAGTTGCAGGGCACAATTAAAACGCTTTCGGCGGAAGGCCGTTTATCCGCCATAATTCTTTTAGCGCTTCCTTTCTTCGTCGCGTTAGCTCTTTCCATAATTAACCCTAAATATATTACTTTGCTTGTGACCGATCCTATTGGAAAAAAGATGGTTCTTGTAGCATTGATCATGATGATGGCTGGCATTTTTGTCATCAAAAAAACCGTTAAAATTAAGGTTTGAGAGGAGTTATCGCCATGATTATGTCGATCTTGATCCCTATTCTGATCTTCAGTTCGGTATTCCTCTTTATTGCGGGGATTTATCTATACATAAACAGTACTCGGGAGCACGGAAATCTCCTGGCCAAAATAGAGCGGGGAATTCCCCTTTCGCAGCCTCTCAGTTTGAACAATGAGGAAGCAGCCGATTCTTCCTGGTTCAACAAGGTTTTTGCCAGTGTTGCCGGATTTTTTGGCCGGTTCGCCAGTCCGAAAAACGAAGATGAGCTGGTCATGCTCAAGAAGCCGCTGGGCAGAATCGGCTATCGGAACCCAAATGCGGTCAAAATTTTTTGGGGCGTTAAAATCCTGCTGGCCATAATCCTTCCTGCGCTTTTCTTCATGATCAAGCCGCTGCTCGATGTAGAGATGACCCCTATGATGATAATTTCGATTCTTGTTCTTCTCGCCCTGGCCGGTTTTTACCTGCCCAATCTCTGGCTGCGCCATAAAATCGAGGTTCGTCAGGAAAAGATTATGGAGGGCTTCCCCGATGCATTGGATCTGATGGTGATCTGCGTCGAGGCCGGGATGGGCATCGATCAGGCCATCAACCGTGTCGGCGAGGAAATGAAGCTTACCTGCCTTCCCCTTATGGAAGAATTCAAGGCGGTTAATATGGAAATGCGGATCGGCAGATCCCGCAGGGAAGCCCTGAAAAATATGGCCGACCGGACAGGATTGGATGATGTCAACAGCCTCGTCACGCTGCTGATTCAGACCGATCAGTTCGGTACCAGCGTCGCCCAGGCACTTCGTGTCCACTCCGATACCTTGAGAGTCCAGCGGCGTCAACGCGCAGAGGAAAAGGCGGCGAAACTTCCTCTTAAACTGTTGTTTCCGTTGATATTTTTTATTTTTCCATCACTTTTCGTCGTCATCATCGGACCGGCAATGATCCAGGTGTTTCGTGTCATTGTACAGAGATAACTTACTTCGTAATTATGATTAATCTTTGAGAGGCAAACCATGAAGCTCGCAACCAATAAAATTCCATATATTCGTCTGGCCTTTTCAATTTTTCTTCTACTGCCGCTGTTTATACTGACAGCCTGTACCGTAGACCAGAATTCATCGAAAAGTTTCTCTTCCCAGGTCCGGCCCTGGCGCGGCAATGTCGAGGCCTATTATCAGCTGGCCTGCCATTATCAGGACAGGAACCGGCATCGTGAGGCTGTCGAAGAGTTCAAAAAGATGATCGCCATCGATCCTACAGATATTCGTGCCTATAACGGAATGGGAATTTCTTACGACGCCCTCAAGGATTTTCCCCGGGCATTTCTTGCCTATGAAAAAGCCATAAAGCTCAACCCCCAGGCCGGCTACGTCTACAACAATCTGGGTTATTCCTATATGCTTCAAAAGCGCTATAACGAGGCTGTTATGGCCTTCAAAAAAGGTTCTGAGCAACCGGTCAACACGGAAATAAAAACCAAGATCGAAAACAATCTGCATATGGCGCTCGCCCTTTCGGAAAAACCGCAAATCGCAGATACCAGACCGGCGGATATTGACGACAGCCGGTTAACGTCTCTCCCGGCCACGGATTTTGCGGAAGCGACAGAGTCTGATCAGGACCGCCACATCCGCAACCTGATGATCCGCAGGGACCCACTGGCCACGCGCAGCCTTTCACGTCCGAATGCCACCCGTGAAGAGGATGTGGCCATCGAAGTAACCAACGGCAACGGCGTTCGTCACATGGCCAAAAACGTCGGAGATTACCTGAAGAAGCGAGGTTATCGCGTAGTCAGGCTGTCAAACGCCGATTCCTATTCCTACTCGAAAGGCAATGTCGGTTATCGGGCGGATGGGCAGGAGACCGCCCGGGAAATTGCGTCTCTTTTTCCCGGTAATGTCGATTTGAAGAAGATGAATGGAGGATCGAAAAAAGACATTCGAGTGCGTGTGCTGATCGGTAAGGATATGATCCCTTATAAAAAGGTCTTTTCAGAGGATCAGGGATAATGA
>MVQR01000151.1 GCA_002067815.1 Syntrophus sp. PtaB.Bin001
CGGAACATCCGGACTGGGTAATCGCCACCGTCCTTCCGGACAGAGCGGAAAGATATTTCAGCACCGGCTTGCTCTGATCAAAAAAGCAAAACAACTTACTTGCGAAATGCCTAAAGGGCCATTTTCTGAAAAATGGCCCTTTGTTTTTATGTCTTAAATTTCATCCACCGGCTCCCAATAACAACCGGTATTTCCATCTTCCCGACCTGCAAGAAAAACATTCCAATCATCCAAATTATTCCTTCACTTGTCGCTCCATCCTCCTTAGGATCACCCTCAATTCTCGGAGTTTCCAGCGGAAATGTGAAGATGAAGTCAAGTCAACTGTATTTTATGCCCTATATGAATATCAAAAATATACTTGACATTATATGAAAAATTACATAATGCCGGCCTAAGTATTACTGGTTATTTTTTAGTAATACGTAACATGTCAAACCCAGGAGGAAGAGAAAGTGAGTGCTGTTGCAAGAACGTATCAAAAGGGGGAAATCCCGGGTGTCATCGCCATTAATCCGGATATCTGCAAGGGATGTGATGCCTGCAAGCGCCACTGTCCGACGGGGGCTATTCAGGGGATGTTCGGCGCAACTCACAGCATCGATGTCGATCGCTGTCTCAGTTGCGGACAATGCCTGATCAATTGCCCCTTCGGCGCACCCTATGAGACTTCGTTTACCGTCGATGAAGTCATTGCAAAGTTAAAAGACAAAAGTGTTTCAGTTGTCGGTATCATCGCCCCGGCTGTCCGCGTCGCCATCGGCGAAGACTTCGGCTTGCCCGTCGGCACACTCGTTACGGGGAAGCTCTATGGAGCGATGAAGAAGGCCGGATTTCTCATCTTCGACAACAACTTTACCGCCGACTTGACTATCATGGAAGAAGGTTCGGAATTTCTTCAGCGGGCCCGCCATGCAATCTTCGGGGAAAAGAGTGAGCACGGCGGCGAGATCGGTCCTTTGCCACAATTCACTTCATGCTGCCCCGCCTGGGTCCGGCTGGTGGAGACACACTATCCTGCATTGATCCCTAATCTTTCATCCGCCAAGTCGCCGCAGCAGATGGCCGGTACCGTTGCTAAAACCTACGGTCCGGCTGTGTGGGGTAAAAAGGCGGAAAAGATTTATACCGTCGGCATCATGCCCTGTACGGCCAAAAAGGTTGAGGCTTCTCGGCCGGAATTCAAAAGCGCCTACGAATATCACAAGCAAAAAGGCGATGCGGAAGCGGCAACGCCCTATCCCGATGTCGACACGGTCCTGACGACCCGCGATCTTTCCCTGCTTTTCAAGAAAATGAACATCGATCTGGCGAAGGAAGCGGAATACGGAGGAGATTCCCTCTTTGCCGAGTATACCGGCGCCGGCACGATTTTCGGCAACACCGGCGGCGTTATGGAAGCGGCTCTGCGAACAGCCTACGCCATCCTTACCGGCCAGGAGTTGAAACCCCTTGAATTCAAGCCGGTGCGTGGCCTGAAGGGCGTGAAGAGTGCGTCCGTTACTCTGAAAGACAGCAAATACAACAAAGAGATTACCGTCCAGGTGGCGGTTGTTCATGGAATCGGTGCAAACATCAAACCGGTTCTTGAAGAGGTCCTCTCAGGGACGTCCCCATATCACTTTATCGAAGTCATGAATTGCCCCGGCGGATGCATCAACGGCGGTGGGCAACCCATCGTCGGTAGCGGATCCTCGTGGCTTGGCGCAGTATTGCCTTGGTTTGCCTGGAAATAGGAAAGGAAGGAGAATAGATTCATGGAAAAAAATGGATATCAGTATACGGAAAACCCCTTCAATGTCTCCCGCAGACAATTTCTCTCGATTGCCGGAGTTATCATAGCCTTGATGGCTCTGCCCGCAATATGGCTCCGTTCTGCGATGTCGGCGAACAACCGCTACATCTTGGCACGCACGAAAGGTCTCTATAGTGATGATGAAAAGTCAAAGATTCGGGTAAGCCATGCTAATCCGTCCGTCGCCAAATACTACAAGGATTTCGGCGGCGCCCCTCTGAGCCGCCTGTCGGAAGAACTGCTGCACACGAAATATATTAACCGTACGAAAAGTATTTCCTGAAAGGAGTCTAAGGAATGCACAGCAATAAGATGATTATGAAGCACCCCTTAAGTGTCAGGATATTTCACTATTTATTAATTATCAGTTTTTTGCCTCTTGCCGCAACGGGACTGATTCTTTACTTTAAGCCGCTGGCGGAAACCGGCATGAACCAGGCCATGCAGCTCCATGTCGTAGCCGGTGTTCTGCTGACGCTGGATGCTGTGGCTTTTTTTCTGATCGGCTTTGAACGGACCGTTTTGTTCGTCAAAAGAGCTTTTTCCATTTCCGTAAACGACTTCAAATGGTTCGTAATTCTCGGCGGTTACCCGCAAAAGTTCCTCCTTCACAAAAAGGTGCCCGTGCCGCCCATGGGTAAATACAATTCCGGCCAGAAGCTTTTTGGCGTATGTGTTCTGATCGGCGGCACGATTCTGATCGGGACGGGCTGGATCCTGTGGGCCTTTCCCCACAACATGCCCAGGGAAACAGTAGCTCTTCTCGGACATGCCCATACGATCGCCGCCCTTGTGCTGACGATTTTTCTACCCGTGCATCTGTTCCTCGGGGTTTACATGTTCGACGACTTTAAGGCCATGTTTCTCCACGGCAAGATTCCTTACGAAGAGGCCAAGGAGATGGCGCCCCTCTGGGTGAAGAATGAAGTAATTCCACTTGATCAATAATTACCGACAACGTAAGTAGTTTAAGGGCAGTGTACCGGATTACCCGAAACGGGCACTGCCTTTTTTTCTCTTCATTGCATCCCCTTACCACCTGTGGTAAAAATCCTAATGGATTTTCAGTTCTTTTTACCATCATTAAAAAGGAGCCCACATCATGAAAAAGATCAAGATTTCGGGAATGAGCTGTAACCATTGCGTCATGGCAGCCACCAAGGCATTGAACAGCATCGAGGGCATCCGGGATGTAAAGGTCGACCTCACGGCTGGAGAAGCGACTTTTGAGGAAACTGCCCCCGTGGATCCGGAAATCATCAAGAAAAAAATCTCCGAAGCGGGGTTTGACGTTGTCGGATAAGGCGATCCTTCATATCTCCGGGATGAGTTGCGCTTCCTGCGTGCGCCGCGTGGAAGAGGGACTGCGGAAAACGACGGGCGTGAAGCAGGCCGCGGTTAATTTCGCCACGGAACAGGCCGTCGTGGACTTCGATCCGGCGGCCGTCAGTCCCGAGCAATTGAGCAAGCGGGTTCATGATCTGGGGTACGAGGTGGTCAAGATCGACAGACCTGGTGCCGCTGAACTGGAGAAAACGACGATCTCCGTCGGCGGCATGACCTGCGCCGCCTGTGTGCGCCGCGTGGAAAACGCCCTGAAAACGGTGGGCGGCGTAAAGGATGTGGCGGTCAATCTGGCCACAGCGAGGGCCACGGTTCTCCATGAACCGGCCTGGGCCGGAGCGGCAGGACTGAAGCAGGCCGTAACCGATCAAGGCTACGAGTTTCTCGGCGTCCTCGACGAACTCCAGGAAGACCCCATCGCGGCCGCCCGGATTCAGGAAATCCGGGACCTGAAACTGCGCTTTTCCGTGGGCGCAGTCCTAAGCGTCATCATCTTCATGGGCTCCATGCAGCACTGGTTCCCCTTTCTCCACAACATTCCGTCCCAGCCGCTTAGAATGGCCCTCTTCGTTCTGACCGCCCCCGCCGTCTTCTGGGTGGGCAGTCGCTTTTTCATCGGCGCACTGAAGGCGGCCCGTCAAAAGACCAGCGACATGAACACCCTGGTGGCCATGGGCGCTTTCTCGGCCTATCTCTATTCAGCCCTAGCCACTTTTTTCCCCCGGTTTTTCAGCAGTGCCGGAATAATGCCCCATGTCTATTACGACGGGGCTGCAATGATAGTCACCTTAATCCTTCTAGGACGCCTGCTGGAAGCGGGGGCCAAGGGCCGTACTTCCCAGGCCATCCAGCGGCTGATGGGTCTCAAGCCGAAAACCGCCCGCGTCGTGCGCGACGGCCGGGAGCAGGATATCCCCGCCGAAGAGTTGCTTTCCGGCGATCTCATCGTGGTCCGGCCGGGAGAAAAGATACCCACGGACGGCATCGTCCGGTCCGGGTCTTCTGTGGTTGATGAATCAATGCTGACTGGGGAAAGCGTACCGGTCAACAAGGATCCTGGAGATGAGGTATTCGGTGCGACGCTGAACCGCAGCGGCAGCTTCACCTTCGAAGCCACAAAAATCGGGGCGGAAACAGCCCTGGCCCAGATCATCCGGCTGGTGGAAGAGGCCCAGGGATCAAAGGCGCCGATCCAGCGGCTGGCCGACCGGGTGGCGGCCGTGTTTGTTCCCGTGGTCATGGGAATTGCGATGCTCACTTTTATCGTCTGGTATTTCTTTGTTCCCGAACCTATTTTCAGCCGCGCCCTTTTGAACTTCGTCTCCGTATTGGTAATTGCCTGTCCCTGCGCCCTGGGGCTGGCTACGCCCACGGCAGTCATGGTGGGCACGGGCCTGGGGGCAGAGCACGGCATTCTGATCAAAGGCGGAGAGAGTCTGGAAAAGGCCTATCGGCTGACCACGGTAGTCTTCGACAAGACGGGCACCCTGACTCGGGGCGAACCGGAGGTTACGGACATCGTACCGGCAAAGAACATTTCCCCGGAACAGGTTCTTCAGACGGCCCTATCCATCGAAGCGCTTTCGGAACACCCCCTGGCCCAGGCCATTGTGAACCGGGGAAAAGCGGAGGGGTTCACTCCATTGCCCGTCGATAATTTCGAGGCGCTGTCCGGATTGGGAACACGGGCAAAAATCGAGGGGAAGTCCTGCCTGTTGGGAAATCTGCGGCTGATGGTTCAGGAAGGCATGGCCCTCCAGGGAATGGATCGCCAGACTGCCGATCTGGCCGGTCAGGGAAAAACCTGCGTCCTGATCGCTGAAGACGGTCTCGTCACCGGTCTGATCGCCTTGTCCGATGTACCCCGAGAATCGGCCAAAGAGGCAGTTTCCGGTTTGAAGGCCGCCGGTCTCCGGGTGGCCATGATCACCGGTGACAACGTCAGCACCGGCCTGGCCATCGGCAAGCAACTGGGAATCGATCAGGTCCTGGCAGAAGTGCTGCCCGGCGACAAGGCCAAGGAAATTCGGCGGCTGCAGCAGGAAGGGCAGATCGTGGCCATGGTGGGTGACGGGATCAACGACGCCCCCGCCCTTACGGCGGCCGATATCGGCATCGCCATCGGCGCCGGAACGGATGTGGCTATCGAGGCCAGCGACATCACCCTGATGACCGGCGATCTTCAGGCCGTACCGCGGGCTATCCGGCTTTCTTTTGAAACGATGAAGGTCATCCGCCAGAATCTCTTTTGGGCCTTTTTCTACAATGTCATCGGCATCCCCATCGCCGCCGGGGTGCTTTATCCTTTTTTCGGAATCCTCCTGAATCCGGAATTCGCCGCGGCAGCCATGGCCCTGAGCTCCGTCTCCGTCGTCAGCAATTCCCTCCGCCTCCGCCACACAGGATTGAAAGCCTGAAATTCCCGGCAGGGTAGAAATGCAGTTTCCGCGGGAAAATATGGAGAACAAAGAGTCCTTCAGTTAACCTTAATCCCCCCCATCCGAATAGATGAAAAACCTCCGGATTCACTGCAAGGAAAAATCGGGTTGCACACGGGAAAAACATACCAGGCCATCCACCAAACGTCGAGAAACAGCAAAACCTTTGAATATAATTGGGTCATCGTTCCCTATGGAACAGATAGACGCTCCAGAACGAAACGGAGGATACAGGCCATGGTTCGATAGAAACTGGTCGTAGCGTGTTTTTCCATCCGTTCAGCGACGGACAAGCCGAAAGGGATCAGGTGATTCTGCAGGACTTCGCCTTGCAGG
>MVQR01000152.1 GCA_002067815.1 Syntrophus sp. PtaB.Bin001
GTGCGTTTCTGATCGACAAGGGCGTCCTCCACCTCCCGGAAGGCCGTCTGGATGGTGCTTTGATAGTTGTAAAGGGCCTCCTGCTGGATCGCCTCAGCGGTCTTGACCTGTCCTCGAATGGCCCCTCCCGTGAAGATCGGGGCGGTTAAAGTCCCCCCCCAACTCCATATCCGTGCCGGTCCGGTAAATAGATTCGAGAGATCCGAACTAGCCCAGCCGAAAAATCCCGTCAGCGAAAGAGTCGGGAAGTACTGCGCCCTGGCTACGCCGATCCGGGCATTGGCGGCAATAAGCCGCTGCTCCGCCTGGCGGATGTCCGGTCGCTTTTCCAACAGTTCCGAGGGAAGTCCCGCAGGGACAGCTGGAAGAACCAGTTCGTCCATGGCCTTCCCCCTTGCAATGCCCCCCGGATTCCTGCCGAGCAGTTGACTAAGTGCATTTTCCTGAAAAACTATCTGCTTTTCGATCTGCGGAATCGTGGCGAGGGCGTTTTCGTACTCGGATTTGACCTGATTGAGCTCAAGCTCAGAAAGGACGCCGCCTTCAAAACGCTGTTTGAAGAGTTTGTAGGCATCCTCCCGAACTTTCGCCGTCCGAACCGCTATTTCCAGTTGCTTGTCGAGATCGCGCAGAGAGATGTATCCGTTTGCCACGGCACTGACCAATGAAAGAATGACCGCCTGGCGAGCCTCCTGAGTCGAGAGCAGGTCCGCACGCGCCGCTTCGGTGGCCCTTCTCAATTTTCCCCAGAGGTCGATCTCCCAACTGCCGTTGAAGACGCCCTGGTAGAAATCAGCCGGATTTTTCGTCAATGGCGAAAGAGGAGTCGCTCCCTCCTCGGAAATGCGGCTTCGTCCGGCTTCAGCATACGCTCCGATCTGCGGGAAGAGACCGGAGCGCCCCACCCAGTACCTGCCCACATACTCTTCGATCCGGGCGGTGGCGATCTTCAGATCGTAATTCGCCTTCAGGGACTCATCGATCAATGAGTTCAGAACCGGATCGTTGAACTGCTGCCACCAGGCCGTGTTGGCCGTTTCCTGCGCCATCCGTTCCTCGATGTGCCAGGTCGGAGGGCTGTCGATCGCCGGGCGGTGATAGTCCGGACCGACGGCGCAACCGGTCAGAAGAAACAAAATCCATAGGGAGAAGATCGCTTTATTCATGGCCCGTCCCCTCCTCTTTGGTCTCCTCGATGTTTGCATGCGATTCCTTCGTACCCCGGTGTGAGAGCTTCTCCACAACGTAGAACGTAACTGGAATGAGGAAGATGGCGATAAAACTTGCCGCCAGCATCCCGCCGATGACGGCCCATCCCATCACGCGCCGCGAAATGGCTCCGGCGCCGCTGGCTATGGCCAAAGGCACACAGCCCAGAATGAAGGCGAATGATGTCATCAGGATCGGTCGCAGCCGCAGTTTTGCCCCGGTCAGGGCCGCCTCGATCACGGGCTTGCCCTTGTCGTATTCCATCTTGGCGAACTCAACGATTAGGATCGCGTTTTTCGCCGCAAGCCCTATAAGCATGACCAGACCGATCTGGGCGTAGACGTTGTTCTCGAATCTCAATGCCCACAAGGCGCCGAAGGCCCCCATAACCGCGATGGGCGTTCCCAGAAGCACACTGAAGGGAAGAGACCAGCTCTCATATTGAGCGGCCAGGATCAGGAAAACGCAAAGCAGCGAGAAACCAAAGATGACCAAAGGCGACACCCCTTCCTGGGCCTTCTTTTCCTGATAACTCATCCCGAGGTAATCATAGCCCATCTCCCGGGGCATCGTTGCGGCAAAAACTTCTTCAAGGGCTTTCATTGCCTGGGCCGAACTGTAACCCGGAGCTGCCGAGCCGTTGATCTGGGCAGAGCGGTAGAGATTGTAGCGCATGGTGAATTCGGGCCCGGCAAGAGAACGGATATTGGTCACCGCGGAAAGAGGAACCATTATGCCTTCGCTGTTTCGCACATGGAATTGCCCGAAATTCTCGGCTTTCGTCCTGTACTCGCCCTCGGCCTGGACATATATCTGCCACTGGCGACCGAACCGATTGAAGTAATTCACAAAGGCGCCCCCCATGAAGCACTGGAGGGTCTTGTAAACATCCGAGAGGTTGACTCCCTGCTTTAAGACCTTGTCGCGGTCAACGTCCACAAAGACCTGTGGCACGTTGGGGCGGAAGGTCGTGCTGAGGCCGGCCAGTTCCGGCCGTTTTCGGGCCGCCTCGATAAATTTGCCCGTCTGCTCGGCAAGAAACGCAATGTCTTTCCCTGCCCGGTCTTCGAGGATGAAGGTGAAGCCGCCCGAGGTCCCGATTCCGGGGATGGCCGGAGGCGGAAAGGCAAAGCCGATGGCTTCCGTCAGGGACCCCAGCCCTTTGTTCAGACGGAGTTTGATGGCCTCGTACTTCTCCTCCGGCGTCTTCCGTTCGCCCCAGTCCTTCAGCGTAATGAAGAAAAAAGAGCTGTAGGTGTTGGCAACGCCGCTGAGCATACTGTAGCCGACAACGGAGGTGCAGTATTTGACGCCGGGCGTCTTCGAGATGATCTCTTCGGCCTTTTTAGTCACAGCGTCGGTCCTCTGCAAGGAGGCCGCATCGGGAAGCTGAACTCCTGCATAGACGTACCCCTGGTCCTCATCGGGAAGAAAGGAGGTCGGCAGGTTTTTTCCGAAAAAGCCGGCCAGAAGAACGGTACCGACGAGGAAGAGGAGGCTTATCTTGCTCTTGCGGATAAAATGATCACACCAGTTCACATACCCGTCCGTAGAACGGCCGAAGATGCGGTTGAACCAGTCGTAGAATTTCTGCAGCGGCCCCCAGGATTTCTTTTTCGGTCGCAGCAGCAAGGCTGATAGGGCCGGCGAAAGGGTCAGGGCGTTGAAGGCCGAGATGATGACGGAAACGGCAATGGTAACGGCGAATTGCTGATAGAGGCGTCCCGTGATTCCCGGGATGAAAGCCGTCGGAACGAAAACGGCGGCCAGTATGACGGCGATGGCGATGACCGGTCCGGAGACCTCCTCCATAGCCTTCAGGGTTGCCTCCCTGGGCGTCATCCCCTGCTCGATATGGTGCTCCACCGCCTCGACGACGACGATGGCGTCATCGACGACCAGTCCGATTGCCAGGACCAGCCCGAATAGCGAAAGGGTGTTGATGGAAAAACCGAAGAGGGGAAAAAGCATGAAGGTGCCCACCAGGGAAACGGGCACGGCCAGCAGCGGGATGAGTGTCGCCCGCCAGCCCTGGAGAAAAATGAAAACGACGATGATAACGAGAGCCAGAGCCTCGAAGAGCGTATGGACAATCTCCTTGATGCCCTCCGTGACGGCGAGCGTCGTGTCCAGGGCCACCACGTAGTCCAGATCGGCGGGGAATCTTTCCTTGAGTTGTACCATGAGCTTCTTTGCCCCGTCGGCCGCTTCGATCGCGTTGGTTCCCGGAAGCTGATAGAGGGCGATGATAGCGGCCGGCTTGCCGTTGAGGCGGCCGATCATGTTGTACGACTGGGCCCCCAGCTCGATTCGTCCAACATCCTTGATATGGACAAGAGAGCCGTCGGGGTTTGCCCGGATTACGATGTTGCCGAACTCATCCTCGTTCTGGAGGCGGCCCTGAGACCGAACGGCATAGGTGAATTCCTGGCCCGGCGGCACCGGTTCGCCGCCGATCTGACCGGAGGGGTTCACGGTGTTCTGCTGCTGAACCGCATTAACGATTTCGGGAATGGTGATTGCCAGTTTGGCAAGCTGGTCGGGCTTCACCCAGAGGCGCATGGCGTACTGGCCGGCCCCGAAGATGGTGACGCTGGCGATGCCGGGTACGCGGGTCATCTGGTCATTAATGTTGATATAGCAGTAGTTCGCCAGAAAGACGTTGTCGTAAGTCCCTTTTGGGGAAAAAAGGGCAAAAACGATCAGGGGCGCCGACGTCGACTTCTGAACAGTGACGCCCTGATTAATAACGTCGGTGGGTAGCTGCGAGTTGGCCTGGTTGGTCCTCATCTGGGCGAGGATCTGGTCGGTGTTCGGGTCCGTCTTGATGTCGAAGTTCACCGTCAGGACCATTTTGCCGTCGTTGGAATTGAGGGAATACATGTAATTCATGTTGTCCACACCGGACATCTGCTGTTCGATGGGCGTGGCCACCGACGACTCCATGGTCAGTGCATCGGCGCCGGGATAGATGCCGGTGACCTTCATTTCCGGCGGCACGATGTTGGGAAACTGCGCCGTGGGCAGACCCGACATGGCCACGAGGCCGACAATGACCATTAGGATTGCGATAACCATGGCTACGATGGGACGGTTAATAAAGAATTTTGACATGGCGGTCTACCTCGTCTCAGCCTTCGCAGGTTCGGCGGGTTTCGCCGGGGTTGGGGGCTTTTGCCCCTCTTTAGCTTCAGTCTTCGTAGATGTTTCGACAAAGTCTTTTGGTGTCACCGGCATCCCCGGGCGGACCTTCTGGATTCCCTCGACGACAACACGCTCCCCGGGCTTGAGGCCCTCGAGGATGACCCACAGGCTGTCGACACGCTCGGCTGCCTTCACCGGCCGGATGTCCACCTTGTTGTCAGTTCCCACCACTGCCACCATGTATTTTCCCTGGACTTCAGAAACACTACGCTGGGGCACGAGCAGGGCATTCTTGCGCACGGAGATGGCAACCCGCACCCTCCCATACTGGCCGGGCCGCAGGAAATTGTTCGCGTTGGGAAAGACGGCGGCTACTTTTATGGTCCCCGTCGTAATATCCACCTGCCGATCGGCAAAGGCGAAATGTCCCTTTTGAGGATAGATGCTCCCGTCGGCAAGGATCAGTTCCCCTTCTCTTTTCTCTCTCAATGATTCCGGTCTTTCCGCACTCTGGAGGTATTCCTGCTCGCTGATCTGGAAGTAGACCTTGATCGGATTCACCGTCGAGACAGTGGTCAGCTCTTCCATCGCCCCGGGACCTACGAGGTTACCGATCTGGGCCTTGGCAAGGCCGGCGATTCCCTCTACGGGCGACATGATTTTTGTGAAGCCCAGATCAAGTCTTGCCTTGTCGACATTGGCCTGGGCGGCAAACACCGCCGCTCGGGCTGCCTGTTCCGCTCCGGCGGCGTCATCGAGATCCTTCTTACTGACGGCATTGACGGCGGCCAGCGGTTTTATCCGGGCAAGATTTGCCTTGGCCGTAGTCCAGCGCGCCTGCTGGGCTTCCAGCTCTCCTCTCGCCTGTTCCAGAGAGGCCTGAAAAGTGCGTGGGTCGATCTCAAAGAGGATCTGCCCTTTTTTCACGAGGTCGCCGTCGCGGTAGTTCTGCTTGATGAGATAACCCTGGACCTGAGCCCTGATCGTGGCATTCACCATCCCGTCAAGCGTTCCGATCCACTCTTTGTAGACGGGCACGTCCTTCTGGATAACCGTAATCACCTCTACAACCGGCGGTTTGGGCGCCTCCTTAGGTTTTTTCGAGCAGCCCGCCGCCGAGGCCAGTAAAAGGGCGGCAATTGTGAAGGACAGGATTATCCGGGGGAAAAACAACAGATGACGCTCTGGATAATGGTGTGCCAAGATGCTCTGCATTTCCGATCTCCTCTTTGATATCTATATTCTGAACAAATCCTTATGTTAATAAGGCGGTTCATACATATTAGTCAGTCAGGGTCAGGGCAATGCACTCGTTGCCTTCGTGTGTGCAGGCAACGATCTCTTAGGTTTTTATGCAGCGTAATCGATATCGCTCGGACGATATTGATCCGGGCGAAAGTAAAGGTTGGTTATGTCAATGACTGATGCCGTTTTTGTCTCACAGCGAAGATAGAGGATAAGAGATCTAAGTGAGGTCAAGTAGACATTAGAATAGGAGAAATCCTTCACTGTAAATTTAAAATACTGCGATTTGAGAAGCAAGGAAAATGT
>MVQR01000153.1 GCA_002067815.1 Syntrophus sp. PtaB.Bin001
TGACTTCAGTAAAACAGATATGAGCTGTCTGAAGGGGGCCTTTTCCGGCGGTGCTCCCCTTTCCGAAGATTTAAGGCAGAATTTTGGGCAGAAAACGGGTGCGATTATAGTTGAAGGTTATGGGATGACGGAGACCAGTCCGGTAACACTCATCAATCCCTTTGCCCCTGGGGCGCAGAAAAAAGGAAGTGTCGGATTGCCGATTTCGGATACTCTTTGTAGGATTGTTGATATTGAAGAAGGCATTTCCGATGTTCCGTTGGGGCAGCGTGGTGAATTGATCATCCAAGGGCCCCAGGTAATGAAAGGTTATAAAGGAAAGCCGGTGGAGACGGCGAAGATTATCCGTGATGGTTGGTGCTACACCGGAGATATTGCCGTAATGGATTCTGATGGATATGTCTTTCTGGTGGATCGGAAGAAGGATTTGATCCTTTCCGGAGGCTACAACATCTATCCATACGAAATCGAGGCCGTTTTAAACGGCCATCCCAAGATTCAGGAATCATGCGCCGTGGGAATTCCGGACGAGAGAAAGGGAGAAAAAGTCAAGGTTTTTCTGGTTCTGAAAGAAGGTGAAACAACAACAGAACAGGAATTGCTGGATTTCTGCAGAGAAAGACTAGCCGCTTATAAATTGCCTGCCGAGATCGAATTCCGTAAGGAATTACCCAAATCCCACCTTGGGAAGACTCTCCGCCGAAAACTGTAATTCCGATTCCATCTCAAAGCGCAATCTACGTTGGCGTCGTTATTGTTGGTATGCCCTGCGTCAACTCTACTTGCCGCCTTCCTATCGCCTTCGATCTTAAATCGGAATAATTCGGTCGTTATGCCCCGAATTTGGTAAGTCGGCCTGCGTGGGCAAGAGCGACGTTCATCAGGGAAGACATGGGCATCCTTCCCAGTCCGCCGGAAAGGCAATCTCCCTCGCCGAAATTTTCAACCCTGTCCGGCCTGCATGTTTTAGCGGAAAGGAGTACAGGGACGGGATGCCAGCTATGGGAAGCCATGGCCGCGGGTGTGGAGTGATCGCCGGTTATGACGAGGACGTCGGGTTGTAGTCTAGTTATTCGGGGAAGCAGAGAATCTACCGCTTCAATGACTTTCACCTTCTCGTCGAAATTGCCGTCCTCTCCGCGGGAGTCCGTCGGTTTGACGTGGACAAAAAAGAAATCATGGTCCGGCCAGGCCGTTTCCAGGGCTGCAATCTCTTCCTCCAGAGTGGACGTCGGGGCGTAAACCTTCATGCCCAGCAGTCGGGCGATGCCCCTGTACATTGGATAGCTGGCTATGGCCAGCGGATTGAGACCGAAACGGTCCGATAGGCTTTGAAATCGATGATAGCGGGCGTAGCCCCGCAGGAGAATCATGTTGGCCTTGGGTTCATCGGACAAAGCGACCTTTGCCTGTTCCAGCAGCCCTTTCAGCAGGTCTGCCGTAGCTGAAGCCTCTGGTATCAATGCTCGAGGTGCGACCGGAGGTAGACCTGTTTGCTGAGGATCGGTTTCCGTTATTTCTTCCCGAAGATCGTCGCCGCGAAGTACAATCAATGCCCGATGCTCCTTTTCAGTGGCAAAAAAAACTTCTGTTCCCGGGGCGGGACGAATTTTCTCCGATAGTTTACGGCAAAGTCGTTCGTTACTTTCGGTATCAATGCGTCCTGCACGGCGATCGGTTATCTGTCCTTCGGAATTCATCGTGGCAAAGTTGACACGCATGCAGAGATCCCTTTCAGTCATGGGAAAATCGAGACCAGCTGCAGAGAGAAGACCCCGCCCGACGCTCGTTTTGACTGGATCGTAACCGAAAAGGGCGAAGTGCGCCGGTCCGCTGCCCGGGGTAATGCCGGGAGCGATAGGGTCCAGAAGTCCGCACACGCCTTCCTTCGCCAGGGCGTCCATATGAGGTGTTTTTGCCGTTTCCAACTCAGTGCCCGGTTTCCCGGCCATAGGCAACCCACCCAGACCGTCCATAATCAGAAAAATGATCCTTGCGTTGTTTTTAATTACAAGTTCATCCATCCACCGGGTCTCCATATGCTCATCCTTATTTCTAAACTGAACTTATAAAACTGGGGCGGACTTTATTCATCCGCCCCAGCCTGATTATTGTTCAATAATTTTATCTATTGCGAAATCGAATTTAAACTCTTTCCAGGACGATGGCCATTCCCTGCCCGCCGCCGATGCAAAGTGTTGCCAGACCGAGGTTTGCATTCTTTTTCTGAAGCTGCATGGCCAGACTGTAAGTGATCCTGGCGCCGGTGCACCCGACGGGGTGACCGATGGAAATCCCGCTGCCGTTGAGATTGCACTTGTCCATGTCCACACCGAGCTCTTGTATGCAACCCAGCGCCTGGGATGCAAAGGCCTCATTCAGTTCAACGATGTCCATATCCTTCATTGTCAGTCCGAGCTTCTTGAAGACCTTGCGGGTTGCCGGAATCGGACCCAACCCCATGTAAGCCGGATCGACGCCGCCGGATGCGTAGCCCAAAATCTTAGCCAACGGTTTGAGACCGAGTTCCTTTGCCTTGTCGGCACTCATAACGACGACGGCTGCCGCACCGTCGTTGATTCCCGAAGCATTACCCGCCGTGACGGTTCCATCTTTCTTGAAGACGGTGGCCAGTTTGGCCATCTTTTCCAGGCTGGTATCCATGGGACGTTCATCCACGGAGAAGAACTGAGGCGGGGCGCCTTTTTTCGTGGGCAGCGGAACGGGGACGATTTCGTCGGCGACGGCACCGCTGGTGATGGCTGCGCGGGCGCGCTGATGACTCATGAGGGCCAGCTCATCTTGGGCCTGGCGGCTGATGCCGTAGCGGGCGGCGATGTTTTCTGCCGTGAATCCCATGTGATAGCCGTTGAATATTTCCCAGAGGCCGTCATGAACCATGAGATCGATAATGGAACCGGTGGGCATGTTCATCCGATATCCCCAACGGGCATCGGGAAGAGCATAGGGGACATTGCTCATGTTTTCCATACCGCCGGCGACCATGATATCGGCATCGCCTGCCTTGATGACTTGTGCCGCCAAAACGATGGCTTTCATTCCGGAAGCGCAAACCTTGTTAACGGTAATCGTGTTCGTTTCCTCAGGCAAACCGGCATATATACTGGCCTGACGACCGGGATTCTGTCCCAGAGCAGCCGTGAGGCAGTTTCCCATTATACACTCGTCGAAATAGACGGGGGTCAGGGACGAGTCATAGTCATAATACTTTTTGTTGATGTCGGTCATATCAAAATCGCCGAAGGTGTCACAACGGCAGGATTTTATATCGTCGCTGATTGCCGGTCGCAATCCTGCTCTCTTGATGGCTTCTTTGATGACCAGCGCTCCCAGGTCAGTTACTCGCACACCTTTCAGCGAACCGCCGAAAGCTCCCACGGCAGTTCTTGCGCCGCTTACAATGACAACGTCTTTCATCGTTAACAATCTCCTTTCTTGGATGTTAATATCTTTTCTGTTAATGCAAGGATCTATTCTTAAGTTATTGTTCCTGGAGGGACTCCACGAATTCGACCTCACGGGGCACCTTGTAGGAAGACAGGTAGGTCCGGCAGTGCCTGAGAATCTGTCTGCGGTCTATTTGCGCGTTCGGATCCTTAACGATAAAGGCCTTGACGATTTCCCCCCTCAGCAAATTCGGTTTGCTCTCCACCCGGGTAGCTATCACGGCGGGATGTTCTTCCAAAACCATCTCGACTTCACGTGCATAGACGTTGAAACCGCTGGTGATGATCATCCGCTTTTTTCGGCCGGTAAGGAAAAAAAAGCCTTCTTCATCCTGAAAGGCCAAGTCGCCGGAATGAAGCCACCCGTCAATAATTGCTTCCCTCGTTGCCGCTTCATTTTTGTAATAGCCTTTCATTACATTATCCCCGCGAACGATCAGTTCGCCGACTTCACCTTGGGGACATTCCTTACCGTCTTCGCTGACAATGCGGATTTCTGCTCCGGGGATAGCTGTTCCGATAGAACCCGGTTTCTGAGGGCCATCAGGCCTGCAAAGGGTGCAAACCGGAGAGGATTCGGTCAAACCGTATCCCTCGACCAGCGTTGTATGGAACTTTTTATTGAATTCAGGAATATATTGCGGGGGCATCGTGGAGCCGCCGGTGATACAGAATTTCAAGGTGCGGATATCATAGCGGTCAGCTTCATCGTGCAAAAGCATCCCCAGAAACAGACGGGGCACTCCGGATAGAAATGTGATTTGTTCCCGGCAGATAACCTGTAAGATTTCATCGACATTGAATGAGTCCAGCAGCACGAGACTGGCGCCGACCCGGATGGCGCCCAGCATGTTTGCAACGGCACCGAAAGAATGAAAAAGAGGAATAACCGAAATGCCCCGGTCGGTATCTCTTACATGGCATAAATTACCCAGCAGGGCTGACTGCGTGACCAGATTGCGGTGAGTTAGCACCGCCCCCAGGGGTTTTCCCGTAAGGCCGGCCGTATAAATCATAACGGCGGGATCGTTGTCGGAGAGCTCGGGGATATCCAGAGAAGAGGAAGACTCCTCGATAAGAGACCAGAAAAGTAAGAAAGCAAAGGATAATTGCGGTGGATTTTCCTGTTCATCGGTAACTATCAGATTTCGGCAGAGGGGAACCTGTGGCAGAATGGATTCATAGCGGCCGGCACATTCCGCCGTGGTTACGAGAACTTTGGAATCGCTGTTGTTCAGCAGATATTGGAGCTCATGGGCTGTTGACGCCGTATTGATCGTTACTGCCACAGCGCCGATCTTCTGGGCCGCAAAATAGGAGATAACAAATTCCGGACAATTGGGCAGGACAATCGCTATCTTGTCACCCTTTTCCACTCCCCGGCTTTTGAGTGCATTGCCCAATGCATTGACTTTAGCGTTAAAGTCCGCATAGGTAAGCCGACGGTCTTCATAAACGAAGGCAACTTGTTCCGGATAGCGGTGACAGGTTTCATCCAGCATCTGTCCCAGATTCATTTTGTTCCCAACCTTCCTCAAAATCGTGCCCCCTCTTAACACAGCAAGAGTAATTTTTTCAATAAAATAAAATGACGCACGTGTTGACAATCGCACATGTCTCAGGCAGGAGAAGTAAGAGTTTTGATTTATAACGTTTTGGTTGCCGTAGTTCCGGTTGACAAAAAGAATCCGTTAAACTATATCCGTCGACCGGAATTCCGGACGTTATGATTCCCTATTTGTATCAAATTGCAATCTTAGTTGCTTGTCATCCTCTCTCGAAAAGACCGAATCTTGTGCCGTCTTGACTTACCGCTTTAGCGCCGTCTCAGATCCGGATTGGTATTCATGGAGAATTATCAATATCTTGAAGTAAATTTAAGAATTTGAAGTTGGAATAATTGTGAAGAAAAGGATTCATTCCCCGACATGGCTAGTTTATGGAATCCCCATCATTCTATGGGTTTACACTTATTTTGACAACATATTCATGGTGTCGAGTGGAACATACAGGGAATACGGATTTGTTGAGAATGTAACTGATTTCATGCTTTTGATATCGATTATTCTTTTCTTGGTATGTCTTAAAAAGGTCGAATTGCTATGGGAAAAGTTATGGATGATTATCCTTGCGGTTGGGGCAATATATTTTCTGGGAGAAGAAATCAGCTGGGGATATCATCTGTTTCATTATCAGGTAAGTGACGAATGGATGCAAATAAATTGCCAAAAAGAGCCTAATTTACATAATTTAACGGGAATTTATGGGATTCTCTTTGATAAGCTGCCAAGGCAGCTCTTATCAGTCGGAGTCATCATTGGCGGAGTACTGGGAGTGATTGCTGATCGCAGGGACTCCTGGCCGAATAAAATTTCATTCC
>MVQR01000154.1 GCA_002067815.1 Syntrophus sp. PtaB.Bin001
AGATCTGATCAAGGAAGAAGAACTGGACAGCGCCTGGGAAGAATCACGGGAACAAAAAGAACCGATGGAATCCTTTCTAATGAAAAAATATGGAATTTCCAAGGAAGACATCGGAAAATCACTGGAAGAATTTTACAGATGCAGATTTATTCAGTTTGATGACAAATTTCCGATCCCGGGGGATTTGCTTAAAAATCTCAAACGGGAATATTTGCGCCGGGAATTATGGGTCCCCCTCAGTACAATAGACGGCAACATTCAGGTCATTGTTGACGATCCGAACAATATCCTAAAACGTGATATGATAGAAAGCCTTTTAAAAACAAAGGCCGTCAAATACGATGTCGCTCTCTCAGAGGATATAATAAAATATATCAACTATTTTTTCCAAGCTCCGGCAGATGGATCATCCTTTACCGATCTGCTTGGGAAGCTTGACGAAGATGAGGAATTATCCGATGAAGACGGCGAAGTAGTCTCGGAATCGGATAGCGTAATCATGCAGCTGGTCAATAAGATCATCAATGATGCATATGCCAGACGCACTTCCGACATTCACGTAGAACCGAACGTGGCCAAAAAAAACGTCGAAATCCGATTTCGTATTGACGGCGACTGCACTCTTTACCAGACAGTTCCCTTCAGCTATCGGGCAGCGTTAGTATCAAGAATCAAGATCATGTCCAACCTGGACATTACGATCAAAAGGATCCCTCAGGATGGAAAGATCAAATTCAAGAACGCAAATTCCGAAGAAATTGAACTCCGTGTGGCCACCATACCTACACAGGGCGGTGTAGAAGATGTTGTCATGCGTATTCTTGCCAAAGGTGAAACTCTGCCCCTTGAAGCCATGGGAATGCTTCCACGAAATTACAGTGAAATGCTTAAGATATTGGAAAAACCTTACGGCATGATCCTTGTCGTCGGACCGACCGGGTCAGGCAAGACCACTACGTTGCACGCCGCCCTGCATCACATCAATACACCGGAAAGAAAGATATGGACGGCTGAAGATCCGGTTGAAATTACCCAATACGGATTAAGGCAGGTCCAGGTACAGCCGAAAATAGGTTTTGATTTTGCGGCAGCCATGCGTGCTTTTCTTCGTGCAGACCCGGATGTAATCATGGTTGGAGAAATGAGGGATTTCGAAACGGCAAAAACCGGTGTCGAAGCATCATTGACAGGACATCTTGTTTTCAGCACGCTGCATACCAACAGCGCCCCGGAAACAATCACCCGTTTGCTGGATATGGGCATTGATCCTCTGAATTTTGCCGATGCCTTACTGGGGATACTTGCACAGAGACTGGTTAGAACCCTGTGCAAAAAATGCAAAGAAGCCTATCACCCGACTAAGCAAGAGTACGATGATATTGCTGAAAGTTACGGTTTGGAACAATTTGCCCAACTGAATCTTCCCTATAATGAAGATTTCATCCTCTATCGCCCAAAGGGCTGTGCTGCCTGTGATCAGACCGGATATAAAGGGCGGATGGGCATTCATGAACTCTTGATTGGCTCGGATCAGATGAAGCGGTTGATTCAGAAGCACGCGAATATCGATTCACTGAGGGAAGCAGCCATATCAGAGGGTATGACTACTTTGCTGCAGGATGGCATTCAGAAAGCTATACAAGGTCTAACCGATTTCAAGCAAGTCCGCAGGGTCTGTATAAAGTAAAAATACTTTAGTCAGTCTTCCTTGAGCCGCTCCTGCCAGACAAGCAGTTGGTTCAGGGCCTCCTGAGGCGACACCAAAGAAACATTCAAAGCTGAGAGTTCTTCAACAATCCGTTCTCTCTCGCTCATAAAAAGATTCAACTGTCCTTTGTTGCGCCCCTTTCTTTTTTTGCTGCGGGCGATTTTAGGCATACCCGCTTCATCAATTTCCCCCGTTTCCAGATTAGCCAAAACCTCTCTGGCCCGTGCTATGACTTCTTCCGGAACTCCGGCTATTCGGGCAACCTGAATCCCGTAACTTCTATTCGTTCCCCCGGGAACAATCTTTCTTAAAAAAATGATGTTATCTCCCCATTCTTTCACGGCGATATTGTAATTTTTAAATCCCTTCTCAGAAATGGCCAGCTCCGTGAGTTGATGGTAATGAGTTGCAAAGAGGGTCCGAGCCCCGATGCACTTTTTGTCGTGCAGATATTCCGCCATGGCCCAGGCGATGCTTAGGCCGTCAAAAGTACTTGTTCCCCGGCCGACTTCGTCCAGAATAACAAGGCTTCGGGAGGTAGCATGACGAAGGATTTGGGCCACTTCATTCATTTCCACCATGAAGGTGCTCTGTCCCCGGATTAGACTATCCGCTGCACCGATCCTGGTGAAAATACGGTCCACAACTCCGACCCGTGCCCGAGATGCGGGAACGAAACTGCCCATCTGGGCAAGAATGACTGTCAGGGCTACCTGGCGGATGTAGGTGGATTTTCCCGCCATATTAGGACCAGTAATTACCAGGAATCGGTTTTCGTCTGTATCCAGAAGGACATCATTGGGTACAAAGCCGTCCTGAAGAGACATTCTTTCGACGACAGGATGTCGCCCAACTTCAATCTCGATCCGGTCTTCAATATCCACAACAGGGCAACTGTAATTATACTTCTCGGCAACTTCCGCCAGGGAGGTAAGAGCATCAAGGTCGGCGAGCCAAGATGCGGTTTTCTGCATTCTGGCAACTTCCGCTGCTGCAATTTCCCGCACTGCAACAAACAGCTCGTATTCACGGTCTTTGCATCTTGTTTCGGCATTCAGTACGGTCGTTTCGTACTCTTTCAATTCCTGATTGATATAGCGTTCGGCATTGACCAGAGTCTGTTTCCTCACATAATCTTCAGGAACATTTGCTATGTTGGCCTTGGAAATTTCGATGTAAAATCCGAAGACATTGTTGTAGCCGACTTTGAGTGACGAGATTCCCGTCCGTTTTCTCTCTTTTTCCTCAAGTGCGGCAATCCAACGCCGGCCGTCCCTTGTCATGGAGAACAGTTTGTCCCGTTCTTCATCATATCCCTCTTTTATTAGCCCCCCTTCCCTTATCGTTACCGGGGGCGAATCATTAACAGCCTTTTTTATAAGCTCGTAAACATCAGGCAATTCGTCAATGCCCGTGTAAATTCTTGAAAGAATCTTCGAATTCCTATCGGCAAGGAGTTCTTTAAGGGAAGGAAGATTTTCCAGTGAATTTTTCAGGGCAATCAGATCGCGGCCATTGGCGACTCCCATTGCAATTCTTCCCGCCAGCCGCTCCATATCGTAAACTTTTGATAGAACTTCGCGCAGATTTTCACGAAGAAGATGATTTTCCCGAATTTCCGCTACGGCTGTCAGTCTTTCACGAATTCTTTCCGGATCAACAAGGGGATAATTAAGCCACCAACGGAGACGGCGACCTCCCATAGCGGTCACCGTCTCGTCAAGAATATGAAAAAGAGAGCCGGAATTCCGGTTATCCTGAATTGTTTTGAAAAGCTCAAGGTTTCGCTTCGCTGTTTCGTCAAGGACTAGATAATTGCCGGCCGAATACCATTGCAGTCTGTTTATATGCCTCAGCTGATTTTTCTGTGTTTCCTCCACATAGCGGATAACGGCGCCTGCGGCTCCGATAACTGCCGGATATTCCTTCAGTCCCTGATCTTCCAGCGTCTCTTCCGAAATGTATGACTTCAGCCGGCGCAAAGCTTCTTCCCGATCGAAATAATCCGACGAAAATTCATCAATGCGGCAGGGATTATCTTTCCCGGAAAAGGCTTTAAAAAAAATTTCGCTCCGAATACCCTGGGGAATGATCATCTCCCGAAACTCAAGAGTGGCAATCTCCATTTCAAAAAATTGAGCATCCCTAAAATCGCTGATTCGGAACTCCCCTGTGGAAATATCCAGAAAAGCCAACCCGATATGACCGTCTAACGGACAAACTGCCGCCAGATAGTTATTTTCCTTTGCGTGGAGATTTTCGGAATCAACGACAAGACCAGGTGTGACTATTCTAACTACTTCCCTTTTAACAACCCCTTTGGCCAGTTTGGGATCTTCGACCTGTTCACAAATGGCCACCTTGAAACCCTTACCGATCAGCTTCGGGATATACGTTGATACAGAATGGTAGGGAAAACCGCAGAGGGGGACACTGTCATCTTTTCCCTTATTCCTTGATGTCAGTGTAATATCCAGAATTTTTGAGGCTGTTACCGCATCTTCAAAGAAGATTTCATAAAAATCCCCCATGCGAAAAAGAACTATGCAGTCCGAATGTAGGGCTTTTACCTCAACATACTGTTTCATCGCAGGAGTCAAGTTGGTCATGTCCACGGAACTTGTCATTCCCAGCGATCTTTACCTTGCCTTTTCATTTCGATATAACCGCCATTATTGCCGTCCTGTTTTCCCAGAAGTGCGTTTAGTATCCAATTCACAACACTGATTAGCAATGCCCCGAATACAGCCGTCCAAAATCCGTGAACCTCGAAACCGGGAATGACTCCAGAAGCCATCTTAAGAATCAGAGCATTGATAAGGAAGGTGAAAAAGCCCAAAGTCAAAATGTTAACCGGAAGGGTCAGCAAAATCAGTATCGGCTTGAAGAATACATTAAGAAAACCAAGCACTGCCGCAGCCATTAACGCGGATACGAACCCGCTGACCCTTATCCCTTCAAGCGTATAAGCTGCAAGAAGAACTGCAACGGTTAAGATAAGCCACTTCACGAGTATCCCCATCGTGTTAATCACCTTATGGCAAATTTTTCTTGTTTTTAGGGGAAAAACACCATTTCGACATTTAGCAGCCCCTTCGGAGACTCTTGAAAATTGCTATACTTCACAATTATCAATCATAAAACTCGTTTCCGGCGCAGTACAGATTGGACAAGTCCAGTCCTCGGGAATTTTCTCAAATGGTGTTCCCCTAGGAACTCCATTTTCCGGATCCCCTAATTTTGGATCATAGATATAACCGCATCCAGTACAAAAATATCGATCCATTTTTTTAACCTCCTAATTTTAATTCTATATCAAAATCAATTTATTAAATTTATTATTTGACAATGTCATATTAATATTTAAAATCTGAGACACAAAGGGTTGACATTGGCCTTGTCTTATAATATGACCCTCTCCAAATTTCACTCGGCATTATTCCTCAGTAGCTCAGTCGGTAGAGCAGATGGCTGTTAACCATCGGGTCCGTGGTTCGAGTCCGCGCTGGGGAGCCAATATATTAAGGGATTGGGCAATCCGAAGGTAGCCAAATTCCGAACCAATATAAAGTGCACCGGAAAGTGATCCATAGGGCTTTCCAGTGCACTTTTTTTGTTATTCAGATTTTATCTTTTTTATCCTTAAAGAAATCTATCTTCCTTCTGAAAGCTAAAATGCCTTACCCAGTCTAATGGAGACCTATTTCTGTAGGCTTTATCTCATTCCGGATTTTCCGGTCAACATTTTTTTTGAATGATATTACTTTGTGCTTTATGTTTTAGGGTATCCGGTGTTATTTTTGTCATCCCTAAATTCATTATCGATCAATTTAAGGAGGTTGCTCTATGACGGCAGAAAAGGATCTATTGACGAACAAGGGTGTAAGCAGACGCTCCATACTAAAAGGGGCACTGACCATTAGTGCTGCGGCAATTAGCAGCGGATTGGCACTCAATATGGCCACCCCTGGAACAGCGGAGGCCATTACTAAGAAACTTCCTCACTCTTGTCCAAATTAGCTTTTTTAAGAAGGGAAAGTTGAGCCCTGATTTGGTATAGGAATTTTGGCCAAATC
>MVQR01000155.1 GCA_002067815.1 Syntrophus sp. PtaB.Bin001
TATTCGCGGGAGGTGAAATCTCCGAGGAATGTATGGCTGCTGCTTCATGGAAACGCCGGCCAGGCATCCGACCGCATGTACGCAGTTCCGTGTTTTTCACCTGACGATTCGGTCTTTATTATGGAATATCCCGGATACGGGAATCGAAAGGACGTTCCGTCTAAAGAGGCTTTCAATCGCGCAGCCAGGGAGGCATATCTCTTCCTGCGCGAGACCCATCCTCAAATCCCCATATGTGTAGCCGGGGAATCGATCGGGACCGGCCCTGCCTCATATCTTTCCGGCCTGAACCGGCCGCCGGAAAAGCTGGTGCTCATCGTCCCTTTTGATAAGCTCTCAGCGGCGGCCAAAGATCATTTCCCTTCTTTTCTGGTCGATCTGGTACTGGTGGACAACTGGGACAACGTCAAGGCGCTTTCAGCCTGCAAAGGTCCGGTGGAGATTTTCGGCGCTGAAGCGGATACCATAATCCCTGTGCGACATGCAAAGAATCTTGCCGCAGCCGTTCCGGGATCTAAGCTGGTGATTATCGGCGGTGGGCACAATGACTGGTCCGATCAGGGTCGGGTGGCAATCAGGAATCCCTGAAGCTTTCTCATTTAACGCCTGTGTCCTTTTTTTAAAATACCTGATCGAAATAAGGAACGACCAAAACGAAGATGGCCGCAAGCAAAATGAGGAAAAAGAGTTGAATAAACAGCCGCTGCTATACATTTTCCTTTCGGCCGCCCTCTTCGGCGTCAGTACGCCTTTTGCCAAGCTGCTCGTGAAGAACATCCCTCCGGTTGCTTTGGCCGGGCTTCTCTATTTAGGGGCATTTCTGGGTCTCGCTCTCTATTCGGTCGTCACCAGGATCGTTTCTTCAGAAAAAATAAGCGGCGCCGACCTGAAAAAGGAAGATTTACCCTGGCTTTGCGGCGCCGTGCTTTCGGGCGGTGTTCTGGCCCCGATAGCATTGATGTTCGGATTGAGCCGGATTTCGGGATTTACGGCATCATTGCTGCTGAATCTGGAGGGGATCTTTACGGCAATCATTGCCGTCTTCTTTTTCAAGGAAAAGGCGGGAAAAAGATTATGGCTGGCCTTGCTGTGCATGACGGCTGCGGGCATATTCCTGACCTGGGATTCCGGCCGGGGTCGGTTCAATTTTCTTGGTCCTTTGCTGGTAACCCTTTCCATGATCTGCTGGGGGATCGACAACAATCTGACCCGGAACATTTCTGAAAGAAACCCGATTCAGATTGCCTGCATCAAGGGATTGGTGGCGGGGGTGATATCGATCTGTCTGGCATATGCTCTCGGTATGGGTATCCGCTGGGACTTATCATTCTTGTATGCCCTGCTGCTGGGGTCTTTCAGCTACGGCCTGAGCCTTGTGCTCTTTATCAAGGCCCTCGAAGGGTTGGGGTCTTTCCGGACGGGGGTCTTCTTCAGCCTCGCCCCCTTTGTCGGCGCAATCATATCCCTCATTCTGCTACGCGAATGGATCGGCTGGGTAATGTTCCCTTCAGTGGTCCTAACAATCACCGGCGTCTGGCTGATCAGCACTGAAAAGCACTATCACGCCCACCTGCATCAGGAAACGATTCATACGCATCTTCATAATCACCACGACCTGCATCATACTCACAAACATGAAGGAATCGTGCACGAACCGCATATCCACGAACACAGGCACGCGGAAGTGTATCATACCCATTCCCACTGGCCGGATACCCATCACCGGCACGAACATTAATCATCACGTTAAATTATGCATCGCTTTACGGGAGAATGTGATCTTCAGCACATTCTCCCTTTTTTTTGCAGAAGGTGCTCACCTCAACCGATTCAGCAATCATCAGATTGCCGCCTTAGCCTCATTTATGATATAAATTTAAAACAATGCACCATCGGCTTTGGAATGGCAGATGTTGATTCAAAGGAAGATTTAATCGATAATCCATAGAGCGACTCAGTTCACAAAACATCATCAATGCAATCAATCTTTACCAGCGCATAAGAAATTACGACGATTCTATTTGGTCAAACTGCACCACATTATTAGAGGAATCCACTATGCCGTTACCTACTGTTAATGTGAAAGCAGTGCCCCGGTTCTGGCAACTTCCCTTAGCGACTCTTCTGGAACGACTGAATACCAGCTCCGACGGGTTGAGCGATGCAGAAGCAGCTGCCCGCCTGGCTTATTTCGGCCCCAATGTGATTCATGGGGAGCGAAGGCAGGCGTTAATCTTTCAATTTCTTGCAAAATTCCGCAATCCCCTGGTCATCATTCTTTTGATAGCCAGTATCATTTCCGCCTTAACCGGAGACAGCGCCAGTTTTTTTATCATCAGTACAATCGTCATCATCAGTGTAACCCTTGATTTTGTGCAGGAATACAGGGCAGGACAAGCGGCGGAACGTCTGCGCCAGTCGGTTGCGGTTCGGGGAACAGTGTTTCGGGAGGGCAGACTCCTGGAAATACTGCCGGCGGAAATGGTTCCCGGCGATATCGTATTTCTTTCCGCCGGCGACCTGGTTCCTTGTGACGGGCGAGTCTTGGAAGCAAAGGACTTCTTCGTCAACCAGGCTCTTCTTACGGGAGAACCTTTCCCCGTAGAAAAAGCCTCTATTGAATTACCCGAAGAGCCGGACATCCTTGCGGCCGGCAATGTCGTTCTTTCAGGAACATCGGTGATCAGCGGCACGGCAAAGGTAATAATGTGCCTAACCGGGAAGGATTCGGAACTCGGTTCGATTTCCGATACGCTGCTCGCCCAAGCTCCGCCTACCGCCTTCGAACAGGGGACCCGCCATTTTGGGTTGCTCATCATGCGTATGACGATTCTCCTTGTCCTCTTCGTCCTTCTGGTAAATGCCTTGTTCCACCGGCCCTGGCTTGAATCTTTTCTGTTTGCTGTGGCGTTGGCAGTAGGACTGACCCCGGAACTTCTCCCCATGGTGGTTTCTGTAACGCTGTCACGTGGCGCACTGCGCATGGCGGCCGATAAAGTGATCGTCAAGCGGTTGGCCTCCATACAGAACCTTGGGAGCATGGATGTGTTCTGCACCGACAAAACCGGCACCTTGACCGAAGCCCGCATTCATCTGGAACGACACATAGATCCCCTGGGACATGAGAGTGCCCGTGTTCTGGAACTGGCATACTTAAACAGCTTTTTTGAAACCGGGCTGAAGAGCCCCCTGGACGATGCCATCCTGGAGCACAAGGAAATTGAAGTAACCAAATGGCGCAAGATCGATGAAGCACCTTTTGACTTCGAACGGCGCCGTGTTTCCGTGCTCCTTGACAATGGCGAGACCCGATTGATTGTTGTGAAAGGGGCGCCCGAAGACATTCTGCGGTTGTCGGTCAGTTACGACGAAGAAGGGAAAGACAACATTCAGCCCTTGGATCAAGCTTCCCTCGAACGTGTAAACGCCCAATACGAAAGACTTAGCAAAGAGGGGTTCAGAGTGTTGGGAATCGCTTCACGGCAGGTAGGCATGGATCATGAGCATGCCGTAGTAAACGATGAAACGGAACTCGTATTTGCAGGATTTGCTGTCTTTCTTGATCCGCCGAAAGAGAGTGCAAAAGCGGCATTGGCGGGACTGGCCGCCGACCGGGTAGCAGTCAAGATTGTAACGGGAGACAATGAACTGGTAACCGAACATATCTGCAAACGACTTGGTCTGCCTATCACAGGGATACTCACCGGCACAGAAATCCAAAATCTGGATGACTCGGCACTCCTGGCGCGTGTGGAACAGGCAAACATCTTCTGCCGCGTGGCGCCTGCCCAGAAAAACAGGGTAATTCTCGCCCTGAAAAGGCGTGGCCATGTGGTGGGCTATCTTGGTGACGGCATCAATGACGCTCCGTCAATTCATTCGGCCGATGTCGGCATTTCTGTTGACAGTGCGGTGGACGTGGCAAAAGCATCGGCAGACATGATCCTGCTTAAACAGGATCTGGGAGTGCTTCATGCGGGTGTTCTGGAAGGACGGCGCACTTTCGGCAACGTCATGAAATACATCATGATGGGTACAAGTTCCAATTTTGGCAACATGTTCAGCATGGCCGGAGGCTCCCTCTTTCTTCCCTTCCTCCCCATGCTGCCGATACAGATACTGCTTAACAACCTTCTGTACGACGTATCCGAATTGCCGATCCCGCTGGATCGCGTGGATGATGATTACCTGAACCATCCACGGCACTGGGATATAAACTTTATCCGCAACTTCATGCTGATTATCGGTCCTATCAGCTCCATTTTTGATTTTTTCACCTTCTACATAATGATGGCTGTCTTCCATGCAGGGGAAAAGCTCTTCCATACGGGCTGGTTCATGGAATCCATGGCTACACAACTGCTGGTCATCTTTATAATCCGTACCCGAAGAAATCCTTTCAAAAGCCGCCCCAACCCTTGGCTGATCGCCTGTACGCTGACGGTCTTGGCTGTGGCCGTCTTGCTGCCGTTACTGCCTGCCGGCAGACTCCTCGGTTTTGTAGTTCCGCCGGCGGCCTTTTTTCTTGTCCTGACCGCCATTCTGTTGGCCTACCTTGTTATAGTGGAAGGGGTAAAGCAATGGTTTTTCCGCCGTTTTGCCCCTGAGTAAAAGGACATCTGCTGCCGGCAGGTCTCCGAAACAGACGGATTAAGTCAAACAAAAAGAATCGACAGCACATCAACAGTGGAATAAGGGGTTTCAATAAGAGGACATGGCTTATGAAAGGAATCCTTAAGATAGCATTCAAACTGCTGGTGAACGACAAGGGGAAATTTACGGCCCTGTTAATCGGCATTACCTTTGCGGTTTTTCTGATTATCATGATGACCTCTATGTTCTCCGGTATTCTGCACCGTTCCTCTGCCACAATTCTTAACATCGGCGCCAAGGTCTGGGTAATTGATCCCGCCGTCAATACTCCGGCAAACAGCATTCCCCTGCCGAGTTATGTGCTTAATGCAGTCCGGAGCATCAATGGCGTCAAATATGCCATACCGCTCTATTCGGGCGGTGCGCTGGTAAAGCTCCGAAACGGCGCCTATCAATCGGCAACCGTCATCGGACTGGACGATTCGAGCTTGTATGGACGCCCGGAACTTATTGAAGGAAAGATCGACGACATCTATGCAGAAAACGCCTTTATTGTGGTCAAGGATTCCGAGTTCCCCAAACTGGGCAATCCGCGAATCGGCACGGAGTTCGAAATAAACGATCACCGCGGAGTCATCGTCGGTATTGCACGAGTCACCACGGGGGGGCTTTTCGGTGTCCCTACCCTGTACACTACCTATAACCGGGCGATCAGTTACATACCCTCCGCAAGATTCACCACCGCGTTTATTCTGATAGAGCCGAAGAGTAACGATGCCGTTCCCTATATCAAACAGCAGGTGAAAGCCCTCGGCTATCAAGCACTGACAAAAGACGGATTCATCGAGAAGACGTCCAACTTCTACAAATACAAGACGGGTGTAGGGACTAATATTCTCATCATGACAGTCATAAGTTTTCTCGTCGGACTTTCCATATCAGGACAGACCTTCTACACCTTTATCCTGGAAAACATGGAAAGATTCGGGGCGTTAAAGGCGATCGGGGCAAAGGGTAGTGAACTAATCTACATGATTCTGTTTCAGGCTACCTTCACCTGCCTTACCGGCTACGGCCTCGGCATCGGCCTCGCCACCCTGCTGATCACCATCGCCAGGCTCAGGCTGCCAAGCTATGCAGCAATGACTAATTTTACT
>MVQR01000156.1 GCA_002067815.1 Syntrophus sp. PtaB.Bin001
GCGTTCCAGAAAACGCGGCAAAACAGGGGAGACTTCAAACCTGCCCTTGACCTGCCCTTTGGAATCTACGCCCGTCTGCTGGAAGGCAAAAATTTCCTGCATCGTAATGACGTTTCCTTCCATTCCGGTAATCTCCTGGAGACTGACAAGTTTTCTGCTGCCGTCCACCAATCGAGCCACCTGAACTATCACATCGAGAGCGGAGCTGACATAGCGTCGAATGGCATCGTTGGGGATGTTCATGCCCGACATTGCCACGAGGGTTTCCAAACGCAGCAGGGCGTCGCGGGGACTGTTGGCATGAATGGTCGTCAACGATCCGTCGTGACCGGTATTCATCGCCTGAAGCATGTCCAGCACTTCTTCGGAGCGGACTTCGCCGACGATAATCCGGTCTGGCCGCATTCTCAGGCTGTTCCGGACCAGATCGCGCTGGGTCACTTCACCCTTGCCTTCGATATTTTCGGGCCGCGTTTCCAGGCGGACGACATGTTCCTGTTTGAGCTGGAGTTCGGCGGAATCCTCGATGGTGACAATCCGTTCGTTAGCCGGAATAAAACGGGAAAGAACATTGAGCATCGTGGTCTTTCCAGTTCCCGTTCCGCCGGAAATAAGGACATTGAGACGGGAGGCGACAATGCCTTTCAGGAGTTCTCCGATTTCCGGCGTCAGTGTCTTGAGGGTGATGAGATCATCCATCTCCAGGGGATCGACGGCGAAGCGGCGGATGGAAAGCATGGGGCCGTCTATTGCAAGGGGGGGAATGATGGCATTTACACGAGAACCGTCTGCCAACCGGGCATCCACCATGGGACAGGATTCATCGATGCGCCTTCCCACATTGGAAACGATCCGGTCGATAATCTTTTTCAGGTGCGTATTGTCCTTGAAGCGGGCATCCGTGAGTTGCAGCTTGCCGAAGCGTTCCACATATATGTGATCGTAGGTGTTAACGAGTACATCCGTTACGGTAGGATCGTGCATGAGAGGTTCAATAGGACCGAGCCCCAGGACTTCATCCTGGACTTCTTGACAGAACCTGGCCTTTTCTTCCGAATTCATGGGAACAGCGGTCTTCTCTTCCGCAAGAATTCTTTCGATAATTCTGGTAATTTCCAGCCTCAGTGTCTGCGGATCAAGCTTATCGATCAGGGAGAGATCGAGAAGCTCGATAAGCCGATCATGGACCCTGGCTTTCAATTCATTCATCTGGAATGAAAAGGACTCCGATCTTCCTGTTTTAAGAAACGGCGCGAATCCCATAAATCAGTTCTCCTTGAATAAGTTCCTTGCTGCTTTTCAGCTCTTGAAAAAATTGTTTACGAAAAGAGACGCTTTCCTCTTCTTGGGAGTTTCCGGCAAGACCACCGGCTTTTCTCCCGGTTTTTCCCCATTTGTAAAGAGGGCAGCCAGGGCGCTGAATTTCTGGGCTATTTCCGATCTGCCGTCGATATCCATCAGGGGTTTGCCGAGATTGATGGCGCTCATCGTATTGCGGTAATCATTGGGCAATGAAAAAAAGATGCTTTTTTTCAAAGCCGCTTCGATCTCTTTCGGAGATACTTCCGCATTGCGAATGGAACGATTGGCAATGATTTCAACAGTGTTCTCCGAAGGGTAACCGAGCTTGTAGAAGGTGTCCATGATTCGTTTCAGATTGATGATGCACGGAAGACTGGGAATGAAAACCAGCAGCGTCAGATGAGACAATTTCAGGATGGCCTTGGCATTGTCATCGAGGAATTGTCCGCTGTCTACAATGATGTAGTCAAAAAGCGTCTGCATGAAAGAAAGCATAGTTTCCAGGACCTGGGGATTAGCCTGGAAACCCTCGGAAATGCTGACAGGGGAAGGAAGAACATATACTCCCGATTCGTGGAGAGTTAGAGCGCTCATGAGAAAAGTAGCATCCAGCCGGTCGATGTTTTTTGCAACTTCAATCCAGTCGAAAGCGGATTCGATTCCCAGAAACATGGAAACTTCTCCCAGAAAGGGGTTCATATCCAGCAGCGCGACCTTGGGGGCGTCTTTCCTGGAAGCAAGACCGACTGCCAGGTTAACGGCCGTTGTTGTCGTTCCCACACCTCCCTTGCTGCCGAAAAGGGTGATAATCTGTCCGGATTTTAACTCGCTTCCCGAGATTCTGTTTTCAAAATTGTCTTTTTGATCTCCCCGGAAATTGAGAAGGGTTTCTTTTACATACTGCCTGTCGAGAGGTTGGGGGAAAAAGCCCTTGATGCCGAGTTTCAGCGCTTCCAACAATATTTCCGGGGCGGTCAGGGCCGAGGTGAAAAAGATTCCCTTGGTTCTTCCCGCTTTTTTTATCACGCTTGCATAAAGAAAATCCCTTTCGGGCGGCTCGCCGATCTCCAAAATAAGAAGGTCGGAATCGCCTGCGGAATCATCCTGCTGAATGGCAAAGCCATCGAGGGAAGAGATAATTTCTGTAAGTTCCTTCCGGACGGCATCCGTCTTCACCAGGATTTTGACAACTGAAATTGCTTTTGACATAAATGCTTCCTTATTTCCCGCTTGTTTCCATACTAGTAATGAATTTGGGTTCCGGTGCGGGTTTTTCGAATGCTTTTCTATATTTCTGTAATGCCTTGTCCGCTGCCTGACCGTCCATTCCGTACACGGGAGTCAGATTCTTTTCCGCTGCGGGGTCGAGGGTCTGATTGAATACTTGAAGCCTATGGGATGTTCCGTAGTCCATTTCCAATCGAGTAGGTCCACAGCCCGAAATAAAGAGAACCGCTCCAATAAGAGATAATAAAATGTAGAATGTTTTTTTCATGTTTTCTTCCTCCATCAGCGAGGTTATGGTCGAATGTAGCCGTAATCGCCGTCAATGCCGCCTGTCTTGTCTGCCGGTAGAGCTGAAGATGCAGGGGCTGTAGCGTTACCGCCGGCTGGCGATCCAAATCTTCCTTCAGGGTTTCCCATAAGATAGAATTCAAAATCGTTGGGTTCTATGAACTGATCAGTAGGAAGCGTCTGTTTTGCCATGTTCAGGGGTTTGACCAGATGAGGCGTCACAATAATCACCAGTTCCGTCTCGTTTTTCCGGAATTGACTACTGCGGAAGAGGGTTCCCAGGACAGGTATATCACCGAGAAGAGGTATTTTACGGACGATCTGGCGGACATCATCCTTCAGGAGCCCGGCAATGGCAAAGCTCTGGCCGTCGGCGAGTTCTACATTTGTTGCAACACGGCGGGTGGTGATTGCGGGAATCTCGAATCCCTGAAGAACGATGGAATTCGTGAAATCCAGATCAGAAACTTCCGGAGCTACCAGCATGCTTATTCTCTTGTTGCTGAGAACGGTCGGTGTGAAATTCAACCCAACACCGTATGTCTTGTATTCAATGGTAATGGTATTGGTCGTTCCACTCTGGGGCACCGGTATGGGAAATTCGCCGCCGGCAAGAAAATTGGCTGTCTTGCCGCTCAGGGCAATCAAAGTCGGTTCGGCCAGAACCTTGAGTAGCCCCTGCTCCTTGAGGGCGTCGATAAACACGGTCCAGGTAGCTCCGCCGCCGAGAAAATGCAGGATTGAGGTAACACTGCTGGATATGCCGAGATCCAGCGCATTGGGCGTGTTGGGCACTATCGTGGCTGTATTGGTTGTCGTAAGATTATCCAGCAGAGTCAATCCGAAGGTTTTCCCGCCGTCGCTGAGATAACTGAAATTGACGCCCATTCGTTTAATCAGGCTGCGGGACATTTCCGAAACCCGGACTTCCAGCATGACCTGATTAACGCTGCCCACTTCCATAAGATTAAGAACTGCGGTGGGTTTACCATCTTTCTGTTTCGGGGCGTAGGAATTGGCCAGCGAAAGAATCTGATTCATGTTCGTCAAACTGGATACCGTGCCGGAAAGGTTGATTCCATCCGGTGACGCAGTGACCCGGACTCCGTCTTCCTCAGGCATCAATTGATGGATCTTTTCCTTGAGACCCACGAGGTCGGGAAGAACTTCGAGGTCGTAAACGGCCATTATCGTATTATCCGTTTTCCAGAGTGTAAGATTGGTGCTTCCCGGTCCCTTCCCCGTTAAATAAATCTGGCGGGTCGTGAGGGTCAGGAGTTCCGCAACCTCCGGGGCGGCAATAGACACGCGTTTGAGGGGTTGAGGGCATTCGACGATGATCGATTTGCCCACCGTAAGCGTCAACTTCTGCGGGCGCATTGTGTTAACGATAACCCGTTCCGGTCCTGTTGCCTGGCAAGGCAGGGCGACAAGGAGAGAAAGTAAAAGGGCCGTAAGAAAAGAAGCGGCGGAGTGCAATTTCAAAACAGGACAAGGTACCATATTCGCTATTCCCCCTTTTCGATTTTCTGTTCGCTGATTTTGGTTCCCGAAATCATTTCAACCGAATAGCCCGATGGAATTACCGTAACCGGTCGAGTATTGTGGACAACCGGCCTGGACGCGGCTTTGGGCGTTTTCGGAACGGCGGCATTGGCAACGGAGCCGAGGAGATTTGGTATCTTGGCGCCCGCCGTCGAGACGTTTTCATTGTCGCTGAAGTTGCGCAGGGCAAGCTGAATTTTGCCCTCTGTTGCCGCCAGCGCAAGTTTTTCCCCTTCCTGGGGTGTGACCTCCATGGTTATCACATCCACCGGAGCAGGCTTTTCCCCTTTCTTCTTAGGTTCGTTGAACTCCTGCCCGGAAGCGAGAACGAGGATGTTTTCCAGAACGATTTTCGTCACCGGAGAGGAGACCTCACCTCTCTGCTGATTCAAGGTCACCAGAACATCAACCCGGTTTCCAGGATGAAGATAGCCGGAAACACCGACGACCTTGTCGACTTTAACCGACATTGCCCTTTTGTTCATGCTGATGATGGCGGCAACGCCACCTGTCGTTACACTTGTCGGGGCTAGGCGGGCCTCGGTAATCGGTTCATTGGCGCGGATGGGGTGAATCAGCGTTCGCCCGATTACTCGAGTAGTGTCCAGGTAATAACCGTTGGGAAGTGTCTCCTTAAGAAAGGGGGCCATGCGGACCATATCCTTGGTCAACACTGTGCTCCAGGGCAGGTCGGCAGAGGCGACGGCCACCATCTGCGTTTCATAGGGTTTTACCCTTGCCTTGACCGTTTTCTGCATCCAGTTGTAGGCGAGCAGAGTGACAATCAGTGCGATGAACACTGCCATTCCAAGGAAAATGAGATGTTTTTTCTTCTCCATCGTTCCTCTCCTTACTGCATGATTTTATCTCTATTATAGAGATGTTAAAATTTAAGACCGATCGGTCTTTAAAGCATCCGGAAGAAAATACTAGCCATGGTACCCAGGGAAATCGCGACACCGTAACAGAGCAGGGGGGCTTTTTCTTGTCGCTCAGAAGGTATATAAATAAACTTCTTGGTCAAAAAGAAAGTTTTAATCATCAAACCGAAACGCTTCAGGGTATCACGAAGATATCCCTTTGCTGCTAAAACAAGAAGGGCATATATGCCGCCCGCCAGCGCCGTACCTAGAAAGGCATCGAAAACGCCTTGAGGTCCCAGAAGAGCGCCCACGGCGGCCATGAGCTTTACATCCCCGGCGCCCATCCCTCCCAGGAGATAAAATACGATCAAAAGAGCCAGTCCCAGAAACAGACCACCTAGACTTTGCAAAAAACCAGCCATACCGGAAGTAAGGGTGTAGAAGACAATACCAAAAATCATTGTTGAATATGTAAGTTTGTTCGATATCCGATGGGAACGGAGATCG
>MVQR01000157.1 GCA_002067815.1 Syntrophus sp. PtaB.Bin001
TTCCATTACATCAAACACTGTGAATTTGCCGAGACTTTGAATATTGCCAAACTTCTGCTCTGTGACCGGGAAGATCTGATACACAAGGCGGTCGGCTGGATGCTGCGGGAAATCGGCAAGAGGGATTTACTTATTGAAGAAGGTTTCTTGAAGATCCACTACAAAGCAATGCCCAGGACCATGCTCCGTTACAGCATCGAGAAATTTCCTGAGGCTCTGCGGTTACGGTACCTGCGAGGGGAAATATAGCAAGCTGATGAAAGAAAACGACTGGTTGGAATTGTGGCGAGAACTGGTAATGAGAACCTTCCGGCCCCAGAAGGAAAGGATAGTTGAACGATATAAAGCTCACGCCCGCAAACGCATGGAAAGACCAGACCCACTGCTGGATTTCATCCTCAAAGAAATTGATGCTGACAATACCGTGGTTGAAATCGGACCGGGAACGGGGCGGTGGACGATTCCACTGGCTAAAAAGACCAAAAACGTGACGGCAATTGAACCGACGCCAGCCATGGTCGATATTCTTAAGGAAAACATCGGCAACTCAGGTCTCGGTAATGTCGAAATTCTTCCACAAACCTGGGAAGATGCATCGCCGGAAATTCACGATGTCGTTATCTGCGCCCACGGCATGTACGGCAGCCCTGATCTGGCGGCCTTTGTGCGCAAAATGGATCGTTTTGCCCGCAAGAGATGTTATCTGGCTGTGAGGTTCCCCCCGGCGGACGGCATTTTGGGAGAGCTGTCGCTGAAGATATACGGCTGCCGCCATGACAGTCCTGATGCCGTGATCGCCTATAATGCGCTCTATACTCTTGGTATTTATGCGAATGTCCTGGTCGAGGACGGCATGGTGAACTGGGTCAACTCTTCATTGGAGGACGCCTTTAAGCGGGCCAAAAGACATCTGCGTCTGGAGGCATCGGATATTCATGATGAACTGATTTTATCCACATTGGAAAAAAGACTGAATTTTGCCGACGGTTTTTATACGTGGCCGGATGGTATGCGATCAGCCCTTTTCTGGTGGCGTCCGGATCACAAAGAGTGAAATGGACTACTGTTCCTAAGGGATGAGTCCCGAACTGCGGAGGCCTTTATGAAGGGAACAATTAAAAGGCAAAATCTCAACGCTGAGTTTTATACCTCCGAAGGGTGTTATATAATTGAATTGTCCAACACGCCTGATGATCCTGACATGTCGATTGCCAGGGCGAGAGTTGAACCGGGTGTTACGACCCGCTGGCACCGCCTTTCCGGAAGCGGCGAGCGTTATTGCATCATCAAGGGAAGAGGGCTTGTGGAGATCGGTAATCTTCCGCCTCAGGAAGTAGCGGCCGGAGATGTCGTACTAATCCCGCCAATGTGCCGCCAGCGCATCACCAACATCGGTTCCGATGAACTGGTCTTCCTTGCTATCTGTACGCCTCGGTTTTCGATCGATGCCTACGAAGACTTGGAAGAATCATAACCATAAGACACAAGCATGAAACGGCAAGAAGGGGTATTCGTCCGAAGCGTAAGGTTTTCATTTGCCGGAAAACGGGACTCTGTGATAGAAGGAGTGCTATGTTGAATATCGGCTTAACTGGCAGCATTTCTTGTGGAAAATCAACGGTAGCCCAGATGCTTGAGGACAAGGGGGCGTATATTATCGATTTCGACCGCCTTGCCCATGAAGTGGAGGAGCCGGATCAGCCCGCCTGGCGGGGGATAGTCGAGCACTTCGGGGTTCAGGTTCTAAGGAAAGACAGGGCCATCGACCGGGCGAGATTGGGGGCGGTGGTTTTTTCCGACAGGAAAAAGCTGGAAAAGCTGAACGAGATAGTTCATCCGGCAGTTTTTGAGGCATGGCAGCGCCGAATAGCCGAGATCAAGGAAAGCCACCCCAATGCAATCATCATCTCCGATTTTCCTCTGCTCGTCGAACTGGGAATGCAGAAAAGCGTTGATCTGGTCATGCTTGTATACATCCCGCGGGAAGAACAGATCCGCCGTCTCATGCTGAGAAACGGATACAGTCAAGAGGAGGCCCTCGTGCGCGTAAATTCGCAAATGTCCATCGACGACAAGGTTCCTTTCGCTGACATCATCGTGAATAATCAAGGCCCCCAGGCGGAAACGAAGGCGCACATTGACAAGATCTGGCCGAAGCTTCTGAGGAAGGAAAGACAAAAAAGAAAAGCTGCCGTAAGTTCAATTTAAAAACGATTTCAACATTCCAGTGGCAAGCTAAAACCGATTGCACGGGTAGCCCTGGTTTTCAATTTCCTTCAGCGAGGGTATTCCTTTTCGTCCCCCCATCTGGAGGCTTACCTGAGCCGCCGCCCAAGCGGCAAAATCAAGGCACATCTCGTAATCCCATCGGGAAACCAGCCCGAATATAAATCCGGCATGAAACACATCACCGCATCCTGTCGTATCCATGGCGGCGACGGGGTAAGCCGGTTTGCTGATTTCCGCATTTTTCCAGCGGGCCACGTATCCGGCTGCGCCCAGTGTGACAGCGGCCAGACGGGGGCCGTGTTCGAGGAGCATCGCACAGGCGTCCAGGGGGCAGCCGTTATTTGTCAACTGGTGGGCGAAGGTCTCCGAAGCGATGAAATAATCGCTTAGTGCCGCTAGATCGAGCATCCCGTCCCTAAGTGTTCCGGCGTCAACTACCACGGGAACACCAGCTTGTCGGGCAATGCGGCAGGCCTGGAGTGATGCGTCGATGAGCAGTCCGTCAGTATGGAGAATTGCTGCTTTCCTGATCTTGTCTTCAGAAACTTCTTCAGGATGAAGCGGGGCGCCCGTGGGACGCTGCCAGAAAATGGTGCGCCGTCCCGCCTTTGGTTCAACTGCGATGAAGGCGAATTGAGAAGCGCTGTTACGCCGGACAACCAGGTTTGAAGTGTCGATGCCCTCTTCACGGAGGGAGTTGGCAATCGTCTGCCCGAAGGCGTCGTTGCCGATTAAACTGGCAATGGCGCAGCGCATGCCCCACCGGGAAAGGGCGACGAGCGCCGTGGCGACGGGGCCGCCCCCTTGAACGACCAGCCCGGAAAATTCACATTTAACGTCGGGAGGCGGATAATCGGCTATCCGGCCGAGATAGTCCAGAGAACACTGTCCAATGCCGAAAATAAAGGGGGCATTTGCAATCATTTTAAAGAGTCGTGATTGCGGGATTTTGGAAAAGAAATGTAAATGGCTGCAATCGGGCAGGCGGCGGTGCAGAAACCGCATTCCTCGCAGAACTGCTCATCGATATGTGCTTTTTCATCAATTTTTTCAATTGCCTGAGGAGGGCATACGTCTACGCAACAGCCGCAACCTGTACATAAATCCCGGTCAATTTTCGGTATCATTTCCTATTTCCATCCCTAGACGGTAGCCGTCATGAATAGCGTTGTGAAGTCGCCGGGGTTTTTTGGCGTCCCCGATAATATAGAATCGCTTGTCCTTTGCCGCAATCGTGGCATCAAGAAAAGAAAATTTCGCCGACGATTCGGCAAGAATTATCCCTTCGACCTCAAGCAAATTTTGTTTACCTTCCGATTGGACGAGTACTCCTTTTGTGTTTATCCCTGCCAGTTTCGTTCCGGACATCAGACGAACTCTGCTCTTTCGAAGCAGGCCGAGATAACGCCACAGATAAAAGGGGTTTACGTCATGACCCACTTTTCGCCTCTTTTCGAGGACTGTCAGTCCATAGGTCCCCTGGCGAATGAGGAAAACGGCCAACGAAAGGCCGGTGCCGCTGCCGCCGACTATCACTGAACGCTGCGGCGGATTGATGCCCCTGATCAGGATGTCTTCCGGCGTCAGGAGAGGCAGGGGCGAAGGGAAGGGCGGCGGCGATATTTCCGCACCGGCGGCAATCACCACTGTGTCGGCATCAAGTTCAGCGAGCATTGCCGGTGTGCATTCAACACCGAATTGAAAGGCGACGCCGGCCAGTCTACATTGCGTCTCCAAATTACGGATCGGGCGTAGAAGTTCATCGGAACCTTCATCGATTTTGGAGGCCATGCGTACCGCGCCGCCAAGAACTTCTTCTTTTTCGTATATCGTGACTCGATGGCCACACCGGGCGGCAACGGCGGCGCACTGCAAGCCTGCGGGACCGCCGCCGATCACGGCTATTTGCTTAGGTTCGGTTGTTTTCTGAAAGCCGTAATATCCCCAGTTCTTTTCCCCTTCGTGTCCGAGATTGGGACGTACGGAACACATGATGGGCTGATGGTAATAGAGTCGGGAAAAACAGATATTGCAGGCGATGCAGGGAGTGATCTCCTCTTCCCGGCCTTCCACAATTTTTCGAGGAAGTTCGGGATCGGCGATCATAGGGCGGCAGACCTCCCAGAAATCGAGGATTCCTTCGGCCATGGCCTTTTCGGGAATGGACGGCACAAACTGGCGGAAGGCCATCATTACGGGAATGCCCACAGATTCCTTGACCTTCTTGGCTACAGGAAGCCAGTGCCCCATTGGTACGTCGCGCGTAATAACGGGAAGGGACGATTCATGCCAGCCTACGGTAACACTGACATAATCGGCTCCTGCCTCTTCGGCGATTCGAAAGCTTTCGATGCTTTCCTCCAGGGTATTCCCGCCGCGATCATCGAGCAGTTCAAGCCCGCAGAGGCGGATTCCCACGGGAAAGTCCGCTCCTGCTTCCGCCTTAACCCCTTGGATAATCTCCCTCATTAGACGGCAGCGTTCGCGGATTGTTTCGCCGCCGTACTCATCCGTCCGTTTGTTGGTATAACGGGAGATAAAGGAGGAAATCAGGTATCCCACAATGCCCGAGAGTTCAATCATGTTGAATCCTGCTTCCACCGCGCGGCGAGTGGCCCGAATGTGATCATTGACGGCTTCCCGGATCTGCGGGACAGTCATTTCCCTCGGCGGTTTAAAGTAGGAGAGGCGTTGCGGTACAACCGAAGGCATCAGGCAGTAATCGATATCCACGCCTCCTTCCCGGCCGCAATGTAAAATTTGCAGGGCGGAGAGCGCCCCATGGCGGCGGATGGCATCGGCGATCCTTGCGAGCCCCGGGATAAAGCGGTCCTCGGCGATGCTCATCATTCCCCGAAATCCTTTTCCTTCCCCTTTTTTATCGGGAAAGGCCCCCTGCGTGGTGATTATGCCGGCCCCGCCCCGGGCTTGCGCCTCCATATAGGTCACTTCCCGGTCGCTGACGAAGCCGTCGCCATAGGGGAAGTTGGTTTCCGTTGCGGCGTACTTGATCCGGTTTTTGCTTTGAAGTTTCCCGATCCGGCCGGGAGAAAAAAGATGGGGGTAGGAGGACATCTTCACAATCCTTTATTTTTCCTAAACTTTGGCACATTCCGCAGAAAGAGCCGATTGGAAAAGGGTTCACTTTAAAGATCGTTAAATCCAGGGTTTCCAAAAGGGCGTTGCCACTCTATACGAATTTTCGAAAGATTTCAATTTCGCAAATTACAACGACAGTGCTGGGAACAGCGGGTAATGTCCCAGATTGGCCTTGACTCTAAAAACATGAACTGGTACACGTCTAAACTTCCATCAGGAAGACGAATTTTGAAGTGTTTTTACGGTTCTGGAGAATTCCGGGGACAGAATTCCCCAAAATTCTAGTGGTTATAAAAAATAAGAAACAAGACGATTCCACCGGGGCGAAGAGGAGGAAACCGGGTGTTGGATATAAAGAATCTCGATCCAAAAGTAATGCAGGACTGGCAGATTGCCGAGGA
>MVQR01000158.1 GCA_002067815.1 Syntrophus sp. PtaB.Bin001
CGTCCAGAACCAGGACAGGAATCACCTGCACGGAGCCTGTAATCCCATGATGGCCATGGGCGGGCGAAGCGTCGACGCCGTGGTTGTCGGCGGCATCGGTGCCGGCGCATTGAACAGGCTAAACGCGGAAGGAATTGTTGTTTATGCATCCATGGCAAGAACGGTCAAAGAAAATCTCGACCTGCTGGGCAAGGGCCAGCTCCCTCAACTTTCCCTGAATCAGGTCTGCCAGGGGCATCAAGGGGGATGCGGCCACCATTAACCAGGATCTAACACTTCCTGCCGGGATTTGCCTCCACAGGTATTCATTTTATTGTGCATACCTGTGGTTTGCTCCCTTCATTTGCTCTGCATTTTTCAGCGATATTCGGCGGTTATTTTTCATTGACATACGGCTGCAGTTTCCCATATCCTCTCCTCCCTGAAAAGAAATTACTAAGCAATTAATTCCAGTTCCCGATCAAGGATGGGAGCAAGGCGGCGAGGCAGGCATACTACAGCGTATGTCGAGGAACCGATAAAGTAGTCAACGAAGATAGCGCTTTGATATGAAATCGAAATAACGGGGCATAAAATGGCACAATATGAAGCAGTAGTGGCAAGCCTTCTTCCAAACGGCAGGGCCGAGATAGTCATAAGGCCGAACAAACCCGGCATTCCCGACGCCCCAGAAATCTCGGAGCGGGTATGCCACTGCGCGACCAACAATTCGGCCGTCCGGGCCGATGCCGTAAACGAGGCAGGAGCTTTGGTCGGCGACTGGGTGGCTGTTTCCCGCAGGTCTTCTAATGTCGCCAAAAATGTAATCTTTTTGATCGGAATTCCCTTGGCGGGCGGAATCGGCGGCGCAATATCGGGAAGGACGCTGGGCGGCGGTTTAATGGCATTGATGGCCCTTGCGGGAACGTTGATCGGCATTGCTCTGGGGATTATGTTTTACCGGCGATTGTCCGGAGAAAATCTTCTGGTAATCGACCGCGTGATTAAATCCGGTAAGGAGATCGCCGCAGGAGGGAGGGACCGGTCCGGCTGCCAGGCCGGCTGCGACGGTTGTGTTCCGTGGTAATTTTACTATCATCCATTGAGATTCCCACAAATCCCAGCCATGATTCCGCACGGAAAACGCGGCGCCGCCGACAACTCAGACAGCAGCCATAAAACTTTAAAATAGGAAATTCTCCCGAAACAATCATGAAAACCTTTCAAAAAATCATTCTCGTTGTCCTCCTTGCGGGATCGTTGCTCGGCTTTTTCTGGATGGCCCAAAGCAGGATCGTGAACGAGCCGCTGACACGGTCCCGGTTGATGATGGGAACGATCATCGAGATCACTGTTTTTGATAAGAACGCTGAATCGGCAATCACGGCTGCTTTCACACGCATCCAGCAGATTGAGGATGTCATCGGCCGCAACGAACTTTCCGATATGAACAGGTTGGCCGCCCAAGCCGGCGGCCCTCCCCTGAAAGTCGGCCCCGACACCTGGCAGATTCTCTCACTGGCCGCCGAATACTGGCGGAAAACCGACGGAGCCTTTGATGTCACCGTAAATCCCCTGGTGGAGCTGTGGGGTTTCGGCTATGACGGCGAAGGCAATTTCCCGGCACCTGCCGCAATCAAGGCCGCCCTTCCCAAAGTCGGCAGCGATAAGCTGCAGCTTTTCTCAAACACTCAGCAGGTCAGATTGGCAAAACCCGGCATGTCGCTGAGCATGGGCGGCATCGCCAAGGGGTATGCCGTTGAGGAAGCCGCCAAGGTTCTGCAGGCGAAGGGCGTCAAAAATGCCATGATCAACGCCAGCAGCAGCATCAAGGTGATTGGCGACGGGCCCGGTGGCCGTGGTTGGCGGGTCGGCGTCGAAAATCCTCGTCAGGCGGGCAAGCTAATCGGCGTGATCGTTCTGCATTCCGGGGAAGCGATGGGCACTTCCGCTGACAATAAACGCTTCTTTATTCGGGACAGTCACCGCTATTCCCATATCATCGACCCACGCACCGGCCAACCCGCGCCGGAAACCATCGCCCTGGCGACGGTGGTCACCGACAACGCGGCAACCGCCGACATCATCACGAAAGCGCTCTTCTTAAACGATCTCGCCTGGAGCATGAAGTTTTTGAAAGAGGAAAATCTCAGGGCGGTAATGGTTGATGCCACGGGCAAAGTGCATATGACCCCGGGTCTTCGGCTGTTGAGACAATCATGATCCAAGTTGAGCAGGTAACCCATTCCTTCAACGGCCATAAGGCCCTCAACAACCTTTCTTTTCATGTCGAACCGGGCGAATGTTTCGGTTTGCTAGGCCCAAACGGCGCCGGAAAATCAACCTTGATCAACATTCTCGTCACTCTGCTGCAACCGGACAGCGGCTCCGTCACCATCAACGGCTGGCCGTTGGCGACACAACAGGCCAAAATCCGCGGCGTCATCGGGGTTCTTTTTCAGGATTCCAGCCTGGATGAACGCCTGACGGCATATGAAAATCTTTACTTTCACGCCATGTTTTATCATGTGCCGCCACGGGAAGCCGCCCAACGCATTGCCGCGCTTCTGGAAATGGTCGGCCTTGCCGACCGCAGCCACGACCTGGTGATCACCTTCTCCGGCGGAATGAAACGCCGTCTGGAAATCGCCCGCAGCATCCTTCATCGGCCGCAGGTACTACTCCTGGATGAGGCTACCGTCGGCCTCGATCCCCAGGCCCGCCGCTTTATCTGGGACCACATCGCCGAACTGCGCCGGACTTACCAACTTACGGTCCTCCTCACCACGCACTATCTGGAGGAAGCTGAAATCTGCGACAGAATTGCCATCCTCGATCACGGAGCCGTAATTGCCTGCGATTCTCCGACCCGTTTAAAAGAAATCCACCGGCAAGACACCCTTGACGATCTTTTCATCCACCTGACCGGTCGCAGCCTGCAGGATTCAGAAACGGGGGAACTGGAGAGGTTGAAAGCGACCCTGCAAGTTCGGAGGATCAAATGACAAGCGGGTTGCGGGACAGCTACTACATCATGAAACGCGACCTCATCCGGATGCTGCGACAAAAAATGCCGCTGATCGGCGCGATTGTACGCCCGGCGCTCTGGCTTTTCCTGCTCGGCACGGGGCTCAAGTTCGGTTTCATCGCCCTGCCGCTGGTCGGGATCAACTGGCAACAGTATATATTTCCCGGAATCATCGCCATGAATGTCCTGTTCTCCGGGGTGATGTCGGGGGCGAGTATCGTCTGGGACCGCGAATTCGGATTCCTGAAGGAGATCACCATCGCCCCGATTCCCCGCTGGTCTATCATTCTCGGCAAAACCCTGAGCGGCGCCATCATTGCCGCATTCCAGGGACTCATCGTGCTGGCGGTCTATCCGCTTTTGGGAATTTCCCTGGGCATCCTGCAACTGCTCCAAACGGTGCTGGCCGTCTTTTTTATCGCTCTTGCCGTAACAGCCGTCGGAGTGATGCTGGCGGCACGAATACGCTCCATGGAGGGCTTCGGGGCGGTCAATAATTTCGTTGTCATGCCTGTGTTCTTTCTCAGCGGCGCCCTTCATCCCCTCTCCAACATCCCGGACTGGCTGAAAATCATGATATACTTGAATCCTTTCAGTTACGCCGTGGACCTCCTGCGCGTAATTATCCTGGGACTGGACGGCAATCCCGCCTTTGACATCCTGACCATCGCTCTGTTCACCAATGCCGTCTTTCTGGCGGCCCTTTACCTTTTCGGGCAAAACAAGAAATATTACCTTTGACGGCGGGCCCGGATCTATGAAAGACAGGAAGCATTGATATTGAAGAGGTACAGCCGATGAAAAATTCCTTCATGGAAGAAATGGCCTGCTGCAAGTGCTGCCCGCGCAGCTGCGGCATCAACCGACTTGCGGGAGAAAAGGGTTTTTGCCGGACCGGCTCTGACATTCCCGTCGCCCACATCGGTCTGCATCATGGTGAAGAACCGCCCATCTCCGGTACCCGGGGATCGGGAACGATCTTTCTTGCCGGCTGCAATCTACGTTGTGTTTTCTGCCAAAACTATCAGATCAGCCAGGAATTTGAGGAAACCGGCTATCGCACACTTACTCCCGGAGAACTTGCTTCCGAGATGCTGCGCCTTGAAGCGGGCGGGGCCCACAACATCAATTTGGTCTCTCCCTCCCATCTGATCTTTCCCCTCGCCGACGCCATTCAACTCGCTCGGAAGCGGGGTTTGGCGATTCCCATCGTCTACAACTCCAACGGCTATGATTCAGTCGACGCGCTGCGTCAGATCCGGGGCCTCATTGATATTTTCATGCCGGATCTCAAGTATCTCGAAAACGTCACGGCGGGGGAGCTTTCCGCCGCTTCCGACTACCCGGATATCGCCAAAGCGGCGCTTCGGGAGATGCTCTCCCAGGTCGGTAACTTGCAGCTGGACGGTACCGGCGTAGCGAAAAAGGGCCTGCTGGTCCGCCACCTTGTTCTCCCCGGCTATCTGGAAAACAGCCGCGCGTGTTTAAACTTTCTGGCTCATTTCTCCAGAGAAACCCACATCAGCATCATGTCTCAGTATTCTCCGCAGTATAATGCCTCTGATTATCAGCGAATTAACAGGACTCTTTCGGAGCGGGAATATAACTCTCTGATCGACTATGCGCTGGAACTCAACCTGGAAAATATCTTCATTCAAGAATGCAACAGCAGCAAAGAATATCTTCCCGATTTTCAACGGGAAGATCCTTTTTGATGATTGTGCCTCAAACCTTCTGCCCAACGCAGGCCGTATGGGTACATATATTCCATGACCTTGTGATTTTTTTGGCATTAAATATTATTCGTTGCATTTTCGCCAGGTTACATTTTTTAAGAAGGCCTTCGCTACCCGCTTAAAATATTACTTGACAAATATATAATTACATAATATCCACATCGCCGCTATCCCACATAGGTTAAGCATCAGAAGTGGAAATCACGGGACCGCGCGGACGAGAAGAATTTCTATATTGCAACTTTTACCGTCCCGGCAGTTATCAGGTAAGTTCTTTGAGAAATTTTTCTATTGTTGTTAGTTAGTACGTTAGGTCAGCCTGCAGCTGGGGCGGGAAAATGAACCCTCGCAGGTTTTGATTTAAAGAACTTCTAAACTTGCATAGCAAAATTTAATCACACCAACGGATTACCGACTATGAGTTCATCATTGTTGACTTTTGCCAAAGGGGGGGTTCATCCCCCAGAATCCAAAGAAATCACCGAACATTTGGCTATTGAGAAGATGCCCTTGTCTGAGGAGTTTGAAATTCCGCTCCTTCAGCATTTCGGCGCTCCTTGCCAGCCCCTTGTAAAGAAGAAAGACCGTGTGGAGGAAGGCGATCTTATCGGTCAGGCTCAGGGTCTTGGCGCCAATGTTCATTCAAGTGTCACCGGAACTGTAACGGATATCGGTATTTCCAAAGGTCCGGTCTCCCTGAGTGTCCCTTCGGTCACAATTGCCCGGGATCTCGAAGCCCCGGACAAAACCTACACGCCTACGGACTGGAAAAGCCTGGCCCCTCAGGAGCTGCTTCAGAAAATCAAAGATGCCGGAATCGTCGGAATCGGCGGCGCCGGTTTCCCGGCCCATGTGAAATTGTCACCTCCTCCGGGTCTCAAGGTTGATAAACTGATTCTGAACGGAGCGGAATGCGAACCTTACCTGACTACCGACCATCGGGTAATGCTTGAAAAACCCGAAGAGGTTATTGAAGGT
>MVQR01000159.1 GCA_002067815.1 Syntrophus sp. PtaB.Bin001
CCGGTTATTGAAGATACCCGCACCGTAACGACGCCCGTTCCTGAAATCAACCAGGAAAAATGCACCTACTGTGGAGAATGCGCAAAGATATGTCAGTTCAGGGCCATCATTGTGCTGGGCAAGGCGTTTTTGACCTTCGACAATCTTTGTCACAGCTGCGGAGGCTGCATGAGGGCATGTCCGGAAGGCGCGATCCGATGGAGAGAGAGGGAACTGGGAACGATCCGAAAAGGACGGCGCAACGGTTTGGAGTTCGCAGACGGGATTTTAAGAATAGGAGAAGCCATGTCTCCTCCCCTCATAAAAGAAGTCCGCGCCCAGGCGGGTAGGGATAGCCTAGTCATCATTGACGCTCCTCCCGGCACGTCCTGTCCTGTCATCGCTGCAATGAAGGGGTCTGATTTCGTCCTTCTGGTCACGGAACCGACGCCTTTCGGACTGCATGATCTGAAACTGGCCGTCGGCGCGGTCAGGATACTCAACATTCCCTGCGGCCTGGTTATTAACCGTTCCGATATGGGGGACGAAAAGGTCAAGGAATATGCCACAGAGGAATCCATTCCCGTCTTGATGGAAATCCCCTTTGACCGGAGAATTGCCGAGGCTTATTCGAGAGGCGAGATCCTGGTTGAACATGCATCCGGGTGGAAGGAAAAATTTCTCGAATTGTATCAGCAAATTGAGGAAATTGTGAAGCGAGGGCAAAACTGATGAAAGAGCTTGTCGTTATAAGCGGCAAAGGAGGAACGGGAAAGACAAGCATTACGGCGGCCTTTGCCTTTCTCGCCAAAAGCATGGTCCTTTGTGATGCCGATGTGGATGCCGCAGACCTCCATCTGCTCATGTCGCCGGGAATCATTGAAAGACACGATTTTCAGGGCGGCAACAAGGCGGTTATCAACGAGGAGAAATGCACCCAATGCGGTCTTTGCAGGGATCTTTGCAAATGGGACGCTATAGATGAAGAATTCCATGTATTGCCTCTCGATTGCGAGGGCTGCGGCGTGTGCGTCTATTTCTGTCCGGAAAAGGCTATCGATTTCCCGATACAAACCTGCGGTGAATGGTTTATTTCCGACACGCGTTTCGGCCCCATGGTCCACGCCCGCTTGGGCATCGCTGAGGAAAATTCCGGGAAGCTGGTGGCGGTTGTCCGGCAACAGGCGAAAAAACTGGCGGAAGAAAAAAAGCTCGATCTGATCTTGACAGACGGACCGCCCGGGGTGGGGTGTCCGGTCATTGCCTCCATCGGCGGGGCCGGCGCCGTGTTGATCGTTGTGGAACCCACCTTATCGGGAAAACATGACATGATCAGGGTTGCTGAGCTGGCTGAACATTTCAATGTGCCGGCCATGATCTGCGTAAACAAATTTGATCTGAACCCGGAGGAGACAGTGGTCATAGAAGATGAGGCAAGGAAACGAAATTTACAGATCCTTGCCAGAATACCCTTCGACCCTGTCTTTACCAAGGCCATGGTTCAGGGGAAAACCATATTCGAATATGACCCTCGATCCGAAGCTTCGGAAAGCGTGCAAGGAATATGGGAAATTGTCGTCGATAAGCTTGGGACAATCGGTTCTTAAAAAACAAGTCTTATTCGATAGGACATTCAAAACGTGGCCTTGCATAATTATTGAGAAAAATAAAATGATAGCAGTCTAATTAAGGAGGACACTAAAAATGAAAGAAGGAAGAATCGCTATTCCATCAATGGAAGCCGGAGGGCTAAATGGACATCGCTCAGGCCATTTCGGTCACTGTGATGTATTTACCCTGGTGGATGTCAAGGACGGCGAAATCGAAAAAGTGACAACGATAGCAAACCAGAGTCATATCCAAGGGGGTTGCATGGTCCCCGTTAATCTGCTGGCCCAGCATAAGGTCAACGCCCTGGTTGTAGGCGGCATCGGGATGAGGCCCCTGATGGGATTCCGGCAGGTCGGGATAAACGTCTATTATGACGCGACACGGCCTGCGATAAGACCTGTTGTCGAAGACCTGATTGCGGGAAAACTGCCTAAAATCGAGGATGACCAGGTCTGCGGCGGCGGTGGACGCTAAGTGAAGGGAGACCGAAAATGAAAATAGCCGTTACCTCACAGGGGAAGGAACTCGACTCACCTGTGGACCAGCGCTTCGGCCGGGCCGCCTACATTCTGATAGTGGATTCGGAAACATTGAATTTCGAGGTTCTGGACAACAGAGAAAATGTAAATTCTCTTAAAGGTGCGGGAATCCAGGCCGCAGCAAATGTCCACAATAAAGGTGCCGAGGTTCTACTCACCGGCTTTTGCGGCCCTAATGCCTTCAGGACATTAAAAGCCGCAGGGATTAAGGTAGCCAATGACGCCTCCGGCACGGTAAGGCAGGCGGTGCAGTCGTTTCTCGACGGGAAGCTGACTTTGGCGGACAAGGCCAATGTGGAAGGTCATTGGTAACGTCATATCAAGGGGAATACTATGCTTAAGATATTGCTGGTAAGCAAGGACAATTCTTCATTAAGCGGTCTGTCGTCGGCTTTAAGCGCAAGAAGCGATATTAAGCTGGCGGAGTCTCCTTCAGGAGAAAAGGCCCTGGAGATGATTTCCCAAAGGGCCTTTGATCTGGTTGTCGCAGATGAAGACCTGGGAGACATGAAGGCTTTGGAGCTATCGCGAAGACTCCTCAAGATCAATCCCATGATCAATTGCGCCTTAGTGAGCGACCTTTCCGCGGAAGAATTCCATGAGGCAAGCGAGGGACTCGGAATCATGGCTAAATTGCCGAAAGAACCCGGTGCAAAGGATGCCAATGAGTTAATAAAAAATCTCAAACAAATAATGGGGTTGCTGGTCTGATCATTTCCGGCGGTCGGCAAAAAGAAATCAGCATAACGAAGACAACGGTCGGGCAAATTTAAGGAGTGAAATGCAGATTCGTGTGGTGGCGACAGGTTCAACTCCTCAGGAACGAAGGGACAGACGTTGGGGGCTTTCTCTTCTGATCGGGGAATCCGTGCTTTTTGACACATTCGGTCTGTCTTCCCCGTTCATCGAAAATCTCTCGCAAATGACGGCGGACATTTCCCGGATCAGACATGTCGTCCTTTCCCACGAACACTGGGACCACGTTACCGGTCTGGAAAGACTGGCCGAAAAGAACCGGACGGCAACGATTTATATCTGTCCCCATACGGATTCTTCGGTAAAGGCCTGGATTAAGGGACTGGGAATGCCGGTGGTGGAGGTCGGAGGCTGGATTGAGATCGAAAAGGGCCTTTTCAGCACGGGAGAAATCAAGGGCTTTTGGAATGGACAGCCGATGTGGGAGCAGTCCCTGGTCATCAGCGAGGGGCATCGCCTTTCCGTTCTTACGGGATGCGCCCATACAGGCCTTTCCCCTATTCTGCAAAGTGTACAAGGCCGGTTTCCCGATCCCGTAACATTGCTGATGGGCGGGTTCCATCTGATGAACAGCACGCAAGAGGAAGTTTTGGAAGTCATCGCTACGCTCAAGAAATTCGGCGTTCGGCAGGTCGCCCCGATGCACTGCACGGGAGAAGCTGCTGTTACTCTGCTGCAAAACACCTTTAAGAATGAATTCCTATCCGCAGAAGAAGGCAGCCGCATCGAAACCTAGGAAGGGTAATAGTCACAAATAAAAGAGTTTTGCAGCGATATTGATTCCACTAAGCGGCAAGGGAGTATTGAGACGAAATGTTTTTACCGAATAAAATATTTTTTACCAAGGGAGTTGGCAATCATCGAGCGGAGCTGCATTCCTTCGAACTTGCCCTTCGGAATGCGGGAATAGAAAAATGCAACCTGGTGCAGGTATCGAGCATCATGCCACCGGGATGCCGGGTAATTTCAAGGACCGAAGGGTTGAAACTGCTGAAGCCCGGATCGATTACCTACTGCGTCATGAGCCGCTGTTCCAGTAACGAACCTCGGAGGCTGCTTGCGGCATCCGTGGGCTGCGCCATCCCGGCGGATAAAACCACTTACGGCTACATCAGTGAACACCATGCCTTCGGCCAGACGGAAAAACAGGCAGGCGATTATGCCGAGGACCTCGCGGCGGCCATGCTGGCATCCACGCTGGGAATCGATTTCAATATCGAGGAAAGCTGGGACGAGAAAAAGGAGATATTCAAGATCAGCGAAAAAATCGTGGGCACGAGAAACGTCACACAGTCGAGCATCGTGAAAAACAGCGATTACACGACCGTTCTGGCGGCGGCGGTTTTTGTTTTCTCCTGAAATTATCCGTCCTTTATAGGATATGTTTGGCAAAAGAAGCGATGTATAAAGAAACCACAGGGAATTTGAAATGACGCCCCTGGCTTTGTTGACCACGGCTCTGGTGATGACGGTAGCGGCTCTCGTCTGGTTCGGGATCCATTTTTATTTGAATTCTTTTATGGAAAATCCCGACGGCATTGCGAAAGTTACCGGCTCGTGCGGAGACACCATGGAAATTGCCCTTAAATTTAATGGCTCGAAAGTGGAAGATACCCACAGCTGGACGGACGGCTGCGCGATCAGCAAGATGTGTTTGGAAACGGCGGTCATGCTGGCCCGGGGGAAAACCCTGCCGGAACTGAGAAAAATCGATACGGCAGCCATTTTGGAGAAAGTGGGAAATCTTCCCGATACACATATCCATTGTGCGATCTTGGCTGAAACGACATTACAAAAGGCTCTTGACGTCTATGTGCTCAAACTGTCGGAGACTAACGCCGGCGAAACAGATCGCCTCGAGAAAAGTCTCCAAAGCGACGGCCTTCACGATCAGACTGCCGCAGTTTCAGCAGAGAATCCGAAGTATGTCGTTTATCTCTTCCCCTCCTTCAATTATGTCGCAAAAGCGGAAAAAATCCTGAAAGAACGGGGGATCGCATACAAGTTGATCCCCGTTCCCCGCCATATCAGTTCCGACTGTGGAGTGTGCCTTCGGATCATGGAAGGCCAGCGGGAGATAACAAGCGAAACCTTGCAAGGTAAGGTTTCCTGGGAAAACATAGTAGCACTTTAAAAAGAAAAAGTTATGGAGAAGAAAAATGGAAGAGAAGAAAACTGATAATCTAACCCACTTGCCAACCTTGTCGGAATCTAACAGAGACCGGTTTTCCAGTCAGGCTCTGGAATATGGAACGAAATCGCCGAACATGGGACCGATGGCGGAGCCGGATGGTTACGCAAAGGTTACCGGTCCATGTGGAGATACAGTGGAAATGTTCTTACGGATAAATAAAGGCAGGATTGAAGAAGCCCGATATACGACGGACGGGTGCGTCTCTTCCCGTGCGGCTTGCTCGGCGGCCACTATACTGGTAAAGGGGAAACCCGTTCCGAGCGGTCAGTTGATCGACCCGAACGAAATTCTCGATCATCTGAACGGCTTGCCTGAAGAATCCGTTCATTGCGCAAAACTGGCTTCCATAACACTTCAGGAAGCGGTGAAAAATTTGAAAGAGAAGAAATAAGAAAAGCTCAAGTGAAGACTTCGTTTAACTTCCGGACAATACTCCAAAACTGGAAATAGTCAACAAACGCTCTAATTCAAGGAGATTATTTTTTTTATGGCGCTTTATCAATATGGAGATCGCATACCCAAAATAGGCAGAGACGTTTATGTAAGCGATTCCGCGCGGGTGATCGGGGATGTCGAAATCGGAGACG
>MVQR01000160.1 GCA_002067815.1 Syntrophus sp. PtaB.Bin001
GGTGACCGGAAAAGCTTGGTAAACCCCATCTGGAGCAAGACCAAATAGGAGAACATATAAGAGTGGCCCGCTCGATGTTCTCGGGTAGTGTCGCTTGAGGCAGTAGGCAACTACTGTCCTAGATGAATGATCATCACCATATTTCCAAAATTGGAAAATGGAACAGAACTCGGCTTATGGTCAGATCCGATTTCCCTACTGACTTTTATTAAGAAGAGAATCCCGGTACCGGAAACCGGTACCGGGATTAAAAGATACTTAGGAAATCTTAAGGCTTTTTTCCATCTCCAGAAGATCTACAGTAGTTTTAATTACAGTATCCGCATTTAGCGAGATACTGTCGATGCCACATTCCACAAGGAAACGTGCAAATTCAGGATAGTCACTGGGAGCCTGCCCGCATATTCCAATTTTCTTACCCATCGCTTTGGCTTTGCTAATGGCAGTTCGGATCAGATCCTGTACCGCCTGATTCCTTTCATCAAAAATATGAGCGACCTCTGCTGAGTCTCTGTCCAGCCCTAGGGTCAACTGGGTAAGGTCATTGGAACCGATGGAGAAGCCGTCGAAAACCTTGCCGAATTCTTCGATTAGGATGACATTGCTGGGGATTTCAACCATCATATAGACTTCCAGCCCGTTTTCCCCCTGAACAAGGCCTCTGCTCGCCAAGACGCCGATAACCTTTTTCCCCTCATCCACGGTGCGGCAGAAGGGAATCATCATCTTCACATTGGTTAGTCCCATCTCATTTCGGACTTTTTTCATCGCTTCACATTCAAGGGCAAATGCATCGCGATACTTATCATCATAATAACGGGATGCGCCTCGGAAACCGATCATGGGGTTTTCTTCTTTTGGTTCAAAGTAGGAGCCGCCCATTAGATTTGCGTATTCATTGCTCTTGAAATCGCTCATCCGAACGATAACGTCGTTGGGATAGAAGGCTGCACCAATTTTTGCGATACCCTGGGCTAGCACGTCAACAAAAAAGTCACTCTTCTGTGCATAACCTTTCGTCCTTTTCTCGATTTCTTTACGTGTTGCCTCATCGGTCACCCTGTCGAAATGAATCAGCGCGAGAGGATGGATGCTGATGAAGTTGTTGATGATGAATTCCAATCGAGCCAAGCCAACACCGTCGTTGGGGATGGCAGCAAGGGAGAAGGCATTGTCGGGACTTCCCACATTCATCATTATTTTGGTTTTGGGACGCTGCATATCTTGGACATTGACTGTCTGTACCTCATACTTGAGAAGGCCTTGGTAGACATTTCCCACTTCACCTTCAGCGCAGGACACTGTTGCCTCAGAGACACCCACCATTTTTTCAGTTGCATTGCCGCTGCCGACGATGCAGGGAACGCCGAGTTCACGGCTGACGATGGCGGCATGACAGGTCCTTCCACCTTTATTCGTAACAATGGCTGCTGCGATCTTCATTACCGGTTCCCAATCGGGGTCCGTCATATCTGTAACCAGTACTTCCCCTTTTTTGAAATTCTGGATATCATCTACGGATTCGATGATGTTAACCTTTCCCGACCCAATTTTCGATCCGACGCTTGTTCCCGTGACAACGGGGGTTCCTTGTTCAAGAAGGACGTAAGTTTCCAGGACGCTGGTATCCTTCTGAGATTCCACGGTTTCCGGCCGTGCCTGCAGGATGAAAAGGTCGCCGGTAAGTCCGTCTCTGCCCCACTCAATGTCCATGGGTTTGTAATATCCTGCCTTTTGTGAATAATGGTCCTCGATAATGGCTGTCCATTTAGCCAAGGTAAGAACTTCATCTTCAGAAATGCAGAAGCGTTCCCGTTCCTCTTGGACCGTGGGAACGATTTCCGTCGGTTTGTCGCCTCCGGTGGCGTAAACCATTTTGATTTCCTTGGACCCGAGCTTTTTCTGCACGATGGGTTTGAATCCCTGTTTCAGTGTCGGCTTGAAAACATAAAATTCATCCGGATTAACAATACCTTGAACGACGGTCTCTCCCAGTCCATGTGCAGCCGTTACAAGAATGGCATTCTTGAATCCAGATTCCGTATCAATGGAAAAAATAACACCCGAAGCGCCTACATCAGAGCGAACCATTTTCTGCACCCCGATTGATAACGAGACGGACATATGATCAAAACCCTTATCGACTCGATAAGAGATCGCTCGATCTGTAAAGAGGGAGGCAAAGCACTTCCGGCAGGCATCAATAAGAGCATCATTGCCACGGATATTCAGATAGGTTTCCTGCTGTCCAGCAAAACTCGCATCGGGCAGGTCTTCAGCTGTTGCCGAACTGCGAACGGCGACATCGGTATTTTCACCATATTCCGAACAGAGCTTTTGGTAACTTTCGAGAATCGCAGCTTTAAGATCTTCCGGAAATTCAATGTTATAGATCAGCGATCGGATTTGCTCTCCTTTCGTTCTCAGATTCTGCATATCATGTGTATCCAGATCGGAGAGAATCTCTTTAATCTGATCGCTGACACCTGCGGATTTAAGAAGATATTGATAAGCATCAGCAGTAACGGCATATCCATCAGGAATACTAACCCCCTTAGGGCGGAGTTCGCGTCTCATTTCACCAAGGGAGGCATTTTTCCCTCCGACTTGGGGGATGTCTTTCAGCTCTAACTCATCAAACCATATTACCAGTTTATTGTCGTTCATAAACCCCTCCTAGGGAACCTATTTTTTTAACTTCCATTAATGTCCTCCTGCATGCTTATTTTTAATAGAATTCTTGGTGGGATAGACTTGAAAAAGTGTTTTAATATCTATCAATTCTGGCTATTAAAGTCAATTGAAATATCTAACTGTGATATTTAGAGGGACTGTTAGATGAATACAAATTGTCTAAGATTTTCTATAAGAAAAGTTTGGCGGCATAAAGTTAAACAAAAAAGCCGGATTATTGTCCGGCTTTTTTGTTTCTAATGTTAATCCTCAAAATTCAGGATTAAAAATTTTAATAATTAGCCCCCGATGAAAAGTTTTGCGTAAGGGTTGGCATAAAGAAGAACTAGAGAAACAACTAATGCGTAAATGGCGATTGATTCAGCCATGGCCATACCGACCAGCATGGTCATCATGACCTTGCCCTGAACACCGGGATTTCTTCCAACTGCCTGGCAGGCTCCACTTGCAGCACTACCAATACCGGCACCGGCGCCGATCGCTCCGCCACCAATCGCAATGCCTGCACCAACCATAGCGCCAACTGCAAAGATAACTTTGATGTAAGATTCACCACCGGCAGGTGCAGCAGCTTCCGCAGCCGAGGCGACCGCTGCCGTTAATAAGACGGCTGCAAAACTTAAAACTGTAATGATTGCTTTTCGAAATTTCCTGATCATTGTTTTCTCCTTTACAAGATAATTTATCTGTGCCTCATCTCTGACTCCGAGAAAAACTAAAAAATAACTCCCGAAGCCAATACAAAGCGCCAACGTGATTATACGGAGCAAAGCATATGCCAATATGCTTTGCTCCAAGGTCATGTAAGCTAACCATATGTTTATGTTGTATATTTGTTTATTGTTTTGACGCTTAAAATAAGATTTCCTAGGGGAGAATTAAACATACCGTTAAAATAATCCTGACTAATTTAACGAAAAGTAAAATAACATGTATCTAAGTGGCATCTAATGGTGGTTATTACCCATATTTTTAACATATATTTTAAAAATCATTCTTTTTGCTGTTAATATTATCCTAATAATTACGTACAGCCTTTCCCTTTTTATATCTTGACAGCTATGTATTGTTCATGATATGGCCACGACACTTCGAGTAAGGGAGGAGATTACGAGCATTGACTAAGATTTTGGAAAAAAAAGATTTATCTGAGAATGTGGTCAAGATGGTCCTTGATACCCCGGAGATAGCGAGGAAAAGAAAGGCTGGTCAATTTATTGTTCTCAAAATTGATGAAAAAGGGGAAAGAATACCGCTGACCACAGTGGATGCAGATCCTGAGAAGGGGACTTTAACGATCATCTTTCAAGTGGTAGGCAAGACCACGGCCAAACTGGCTACCATGAAGGCGGGAGATGAACTGATGGATGTACAGGGGCCAATGGGCAAACCTACCCATCTTGAAGGTGTCAAAAATGCAGTCTGTGTGGGTGGAGGTGTTGGAGTGGGGGTAGTTTATCCCATTGCAGCAGCCTTGAAAAAACAGGGCTCAAAGGTTACATCCATTATTGGTTCTCGAAATAAGGAACTATTGATCTTGGAAGAGGAGATGAAAGGCGTCAGTGACAACCTGATTGTAACGACCGATGACGGGAGTTATGGTGTTCATGGATTCGTCAGTGATGCCTTGAAGAATTTGATTGACTCCGGCGAAAAGATTGATGAGGTCTTTGCAATTGGCCCTGTGCCCATGATGAAAGCCGTGGCTGCAGTCACCAAAAATTATGGCATCAAGACAACCGTCAGTCTAAATTCCATTATGGTGGACGCGACTGGGATGTGTGGCGCATGTCGTGTGGCGGTCGGAGGTGAGACAAAATTTGCCTGTGTCGATGGCCCCGAATTTGATGGGCATGCTGTTGATTTTGACCTGCTGGCTAGCCGTTTGCGTATGTACATGACCCAAGAAAAAGAATCGATGGATAAATACAGGTGTGAATGCCATGGAAAATAAAGAGAAAAAAGAAAAGTTACCGAGACAAAAAATGCCGGAGCAGGATCCAAAGGAAAGGATCCATAATTTTAACGAGGTTCCTTTTGGCTATACAGAAGAGTTGGCCATGAAAGAGGCAAGCCGTTGTATGCAGTGTAAGAAACCGGCCTGTCGTACTGGTTGCCCTGTCGGTGTTGACATTCCTGCATTTATCAGTTTGATTGCCGAAGGAAAGTTTATCGAAGCAGCCTGGAAGCTTAAGGAAGATAGTGCTTTGCCTGCGGTGTGCGGTCGGGTTTGTCCGCAGGAAGAGCAGTGCGAGAAGTTTTGTATCGTCGGCAAAAAGGGAGAACCTGTTGCTGTTGGAAGGCTGGAACGGTTCGCTGCGGATTACGAGCGGAATAGCGGAGAGATAAAAATACCGGAACTAGCGCCTAAGAGCGGAAAGAAAGTGGCTGTCGTCGGTGCGGGACCATCGGGACTGACCGTTGCTGGTGACCTGATCAAGATGGGTTACGATGTGACGATTTATGAAGCGCTTCATAAACCGGGCGGAGTGTTGGTTTATGGTATCCCGGAATTCCGTCTGCCCAAGAGCATTGTTGAAGCCGAGGTTAATTATTTACAGAAACTTGGCGTAAAGATTGTAACCAACGCCGTTATCGGGCGGCTGAAGACAATCGATGATCTTTTCGGCGAAGGTTATGATGCTGTGTTCCTTGGAGTTGGCGCCGGCGCTCCTGTCTTTATGGGTATTCCCGGTGAAAATCTCAGTGGCATTTACTCGGCAAACGAGTATCTGACCCGTTCCAATCTGATGAAGGCCTATCTGTTCCCGGAATATGACACTCCTATTGTCCGCGGGAAAAACGTTGCTGTTATCGGTGGCGGTAACGTGGCAATGGATTCCGTGAGAACTGCATTAAGGCTTGGTGCGGAAAATGCCTATATCATTTACCGACGAAGTGAAGTTGAGCTCCCTGCAAGAAAAGAGGAAGTACATCATGC
>MVQR01000161.1 GCA_002067815.1 Syntrophus sp. PtaB.Bin001
CTCAGGAAAACGTTAAATCCGGAAGGAAACGTCACCCTCTCAATCTGCCCGTCGGCGAATATGCCAAGATGACAGTCAGTGACACGGGGCACGGGATCGACCAGACCCTCATTGACCGGATATTTGATCCTTTTTTCACTACCAAAAGGCCGGGGGAAGGAACCGGTCTGGGGTTATCCGTTGTTTATGGGATTGTCCGGGATCATGGCGGCAAGATCAATGTTTTCAGCGAACCGGATAAAGGAACGACAGTCGATGTTTATCTACCCGTGATTGAAACTGTCGTCCCGACGAAAAGCAAGGATTTGGAACCGATGCCCAAGGGCAGCGAACGTATCCTGTTCGTTGATGACGAAGCGGCAATTATTGAAGTGGCCAGGGCGATGTTGACGGCGCTTGGATTTCAGGTGACGGCCAAGCAAAGCAGTACTGAAGCGCTGGATTTGTTCCGCTCCCAGCCCTATTCCTTTGATCTTGTCGTTACGGACATGACCATGCCAAACATCAGGGGAGATGAACTGGCCAGGGAACTTCTGGGAATTCGTAGCGACATTCCCATAATCCTTTGCACGGGTTACAGCGACCTTATTTCCGAAGAAAAAGCCAAGGATATCGGTATTCGCCAATTTCTCATGAAGCCCCTGTCCATGGGAGATCTGGCGCGGGCTGTCCGGAAAGTGATGGTATGATGGCTGGAGAACTGATCGGGGCTCTTTGCGCGGATCATCTTTGCCTGTTTTTGTTTCTATCGGTTGCTGTTTTGGGAAAAATAAGAGAAAAAGTGGAACCCTTCCCGAAGGTGCTTTTGACCGCAACTTGACCTCCTTGTGCTTCAACCGCCTCCTTAACAAAGGCCAATCCAAGGCCTGACCCTTTTACGTCTTCGGGCAGCTCGGCATTAGCCCGGTAAAATTTATCGAAAATCCGCCTCTGATCATTTTCCCTGATGCCATAACCGTTATCGATTACATCGATCTTTACGAAGTCCGGCCTTTCTGTTGCCTGGAGAATAACCCTGCTGTCATGCGGACTGTATTTGATTGCGTTTTCTATCAAATTTAAAAGCGCCTGTTCGGTCAAAGCCCTGTCTAACAAAATAGGGGCCGGTTCAACGAGAATTTCGGTGCTAAGCATTATGCCCTTGTCCTTTGCCGAAGGTTGCATCTTGACTTCCACCTGCTGAATAAGAGCGGATACCTGAACGGGCACTTTTCTGATCACTTGCCTTCCTTCTTCGATTCTGTTGATGTCGAGGAAGGTGTTGATAAATTTTGTCAACCGGACCGATTCTTCCTGAATTATTCCGGCATACCGGTTCAACTCTCCCTCCAGGCTGCCCACGAGCAGTTCGCTGAACCCCTGGATATTGGTCATCGGGGTCTTTAGCTCATGGGACACAATCGACACTATCTGACCTTTCAGGATTTCCACTTCTTTGATCTTGGTGATGTCGGACAGAATGAACAGGGTATAATTCTTTTCGGCAACGGAAAGGAGAGAAATATCGACCTTTAAATAGCATGTTTCCGGCTTGTTCAGAAAGACGGTGATGGATGGCGTCTGCAGCCATCTTTCGAGGGCTGGGCGGTAGTCGCCTTTTTCCAGGACATGGGGGGCTAGTTCAGCGACAAAAATATTCCGGTTGTCCAGAGAGATCGCATTGGCTGTGCATAGATTATGGACGTCCCTATTGGCTATGATTAGTCGGCCATCGGGATCAAAAACCGCAACACCGAAGATGTCGCTTAACAAAATTCGATCCGACAGTTCCTTTTCAAAAATGAGCTGATTGGTAATGTCGTTCAGGACCAGAGCCTGCCTTTCAATTCCCTTTGGCGTAAGAACTCCCGACAGCCCTGCTTTTACTTGTGCTGGTTTATAATCAACATTTCCACCGTTCCTCAGATGGGGCCTGATGGCGTCATAAGTGTCGCCCAGGCTTATTGCCGCCGCCTGAAGTTTGAAAATATAGGCTAAAACTAGAAGAACCAGAAAACTAATGAGTGTCGCCGCCGGCGGATTCCAGACATGCCGGAGAGTAAAGGCGAAAAAGGTGGAAAGGGAGTAAAGAATTACAGCGGCGATAAGGAGAAGAAGACCCATTCCTTCCGTCATTCTGAAAAAAAAGAGATACAGCAAAAGGCCGATCACAATGCCGATCAGCCAGCGCACTTCCAGGGGAATTACAGTGATGGCCTCATCCAGCAGGAGGTTGTTGACGATATTGGCCTGAACTTCCACACCGGACGTGCCCAGACGTTTTTCGGCAAATGGGGTCGTTACGCTGTCTACCAATCCCATGGCTGTAATTCCCACCAGAACGATCTTTCCCTTGAAATAAACCGAGGGGTATGCCCCTTGGATGACGTCAAGAAAAGAGATCCTGGTTATCGTACCGGGACCGCCGTGATAGTTGATCCGCATGAGGTTTTGCTGTAAAATGGTTTTTTCGTCATGCTGCGTCGAGATAAGGGCACTTTGCGGAAAAGTGCGCCTTTCCGCCAGTTCATAGATCCTGGAAGAAAAAGAAGGCAAATTCCGCCCCTGAAAAGACAGTGTGTGATAAATCTCCCGGGCTATGCCGTCGATACCTCTTTCAATATGAACATGTCCGGCTGGGGCGGCGGAAAGCATGCGGGTGGGATCTTCGATGCTCATGCCTTCATTGATAGTGATCGGCAGCACTGCATTGCCGTATTTCCTAATTGCTTTGGCAAGGAGAGGGTCGTCGGGAGAAGCCTCGGCCATGACGACATCAAAAGCCACCACATCGGCTTCCTTCATTTTTTCAAGGATTGAAGCATAGAAGGTGCGCTTGAGAGGCCAAGGTCCCAAGGCTGCAAGAGTCTTCTCGTCGATGGCCGCAATTATTATCCTGTCAAGTGGCTTTTCCGGTCCCCGGAGGCGAAAGGCGAGGTCATAAAAATAGTTGTTCATTCCCACCAGGAATCCCAGATACTCAAAACCGAAGAGAATCAGCAGGCAGAACGCGGTGATAATGATCTTCTTGAAAAGGGCCATGGGAAAAGGCGCTGTAAGAATCAGGTCAGGAGGAAGACGTAAGCGCAAGGATTTCCGATTCCCGGAAAACATTTGATACCGGCGCTTTCATTATATGGATGAGCAAAACCATGCTTCTGAATCCGCGTATACATGTTGAATTTAAAGGGTCAGAAGCAACAGTAAGAGAAGCAGCCCACCGCCTCCACCGATACCGATCCATTTGTACGGAATCTTTCTTTTGATTTCGAAACTTTGCGGCTGGGAAAATTCACCGGCCTTACCACTGCGGTCTATGACGGCTGTCCGGACAAAGTAAACGCCGGTGTCTTTCGGCTTCTGGATAGTGAGTTCCGGTTTGTTCACTTTCCGATCGATCATGATTTCCTTAAACCCGTTGTCCGTGGCAATCTGGAAGTGATAAGTGAAGCCTTCGCCTATCCCTTTTGATTTAAGAATAATATCTTCGACCGATGCCTTATCAATCTTCGATATCGGTGTTACGGGAGATGGAATGAAGGACAGGGGATCGGACCAGGCCCCCTGAAAGTCGTCTTTGGCAAGGGAACGAATTCGGAAGTAGTAGGGCTTGTATTCCAAGCCGTCGACCTTACAGGTTGAATCCGTGAGATCATTCTTGTCCAGGATAACCTTCTGGAATGCTCTATCTTCAGCTATTTGGATTTGATACCGATCCGCATCATCAACGGTTAACCACTCGAAAATGGCTGCTTTTCCCTTGAGTTCGGGGCCACTGGCCAATGTGCTGATGATCGGGGGAAGTGGATTCTCCCGAATTACGAAGGACGAAGCATTGGATGGGGGGCCTTCCAGGCCGATTGAATCAATGCTCTGCGTAAGGAGATAATAGGTTCCGTCCGGAAGTCCGGCAAGAGTGGCAACTTCTCCCGGTTTTATTATGTTTTCACGCACCAGCTGTTTTCCCTGCCGGTCCCTGGCCGTCATAACGCGATAGGCGCGTGCGCCGTCTATCTTGGTAAAGGCAATAACCGGCGCTGAATTGTAGTTCTGTTTCAAATCTACAGGGTCCGGTGACGCCAGGAGTTTCCGGGGTGGTAAAGGAGATGTATTTTTGACCATGGCTCCCTCACCCTGCACGAGATCGATGCTTTTTTGTGCGGTATCAACAGTGACTCGGCTTTTCAGGACTTCCACGAAGGTTTTCTGCTTTTGATCAACAGAAACCCGGAATTCCGTTCCCCGGACGGATGCGATTGCACTTGGTGTATGTACCCTGAAGCGCAAGGTCTGTCCTGTTGCCTCCCGTACTTTGGCGATGAAGCGGCCGGCAGAGAGAAAAAAATCACGCAGCAGACGAGAGTTCGCTGTTTTCCAGGACTGGATTATCTTGACCTGGGTATCAGATCGGAGGAGGAAGCTGCTTCCGTCTTCATATTTGACTTCCAGGGTGCTTTCTTTTCCCGTCTTCAAGTCGCTCTGCGGAGGAACAGCATCCCCAGTTTTTAAGGGAATCCAGCGTCCTTTTCCGCCAATTCGTGCTTTTACTTCTCCCTGGACGAGGACTACGTAGCCTTTTAAAGGGATTCCTTTTCTAAAAGCTGAGGGAATACTAGTATTTGCGTCACTGGTTAGCTTTTTGTGATTATTCGGAGAATTAAGCCGGGCAATTTCTGATCCCTGCTTTTTAGGCAGATTTTCTTTAGAGGTTGTTTTTGTAGGTGAGACTTTCGCCGTCGCTGAGAAAAAAAATGGTTGGGCAACTAGAAAAAGAAATCCGATAAGAATAATCCATCGTGCTTTCATTAGACCCACCTCATATCTTAACAACTTTTACCCGGCATAAATAACCAATAACAGGGGGACTTGTCAAAGGAAATTCGCGTGAATTCTTTATTTTATTCAAGTTGTGAATTCTTTTTGCCGCGGTCATCGAAAAAATCCAGGGTTCAATGGAGCCGAGCGTCGTCTCCGAATTGCTGTAAATTTGTTTACTGTTATTAATCTATTGTTTTTACAATTCATTACTGAACTGCCAGCAGCAATAAAAGAATCAACCCACCGCCACCGATCCATTCGTAAGGAAATCTCTTGATTTCAAAACTTTGGGGTGAAGAAAACTCACCGGCATCTCCATTGACATCGATGGCGGCAGTCCGCACAAAGTAAATTCCCGAGTCTTTTGGTTTAGGGATCGTTATTTCCGGTATATTTGATCTCTGATCGATCAGGATCTTGTTAAACTGAACGTCCCGGGAGATTTGAAAATGATAGGAAAAGTCTTTACCTACGCTCTTTGACCTTAGGAGGATTTCCTTTCCGGAAACTACCGGTTGCTCGACAGTCGGTGTCGGCGGCGGAGGGGCAAGGATAAAAGACAGGGTATCGGACCAGGTTCCCATATAACCATCCTTGGCAACTGAACGAATCCGGAAGTAGTAGGTTCCGTATTCCAGGCCGCCAGCATTGAAGGTCGAATCATTCAAATCGGTTTTATCAAGAACTATCTTATGAAATTCCTTGTCTTCGGCGACCTGAAGATGATAGCGAACCGCATCGCTTACCGACAACCATCCGAGGGCGGCTTTCTTTTCCCGGAATATTGAACCGTCACGAGGCGACGATATGATGGGAGGAAGTGGATTTGCCCTAATC
>MVQR01000162.1 GCA_002067815.1 Syntrophus sp. PtaB.Bin001
TTTAATCATGTACAGCCTGGGAAATTTCTTTTTCCCGTCTCTACTGTCAATTAATGGACGCCTACAGCCTAGCAAAAAGGAATCTCGGAAATATCTAATAGTGCAAAGTGATTTTACTAAAGTCAACAACTTTTCATATGTCATCAAGGGAGGCTGGGTCACAAAAAACTATGCCATTCGGCCCTACCTCAACGAGGAATCACGGCGCTTTACGGAGAAAATCGCCAAACTTACCGCCCCTATCCTTTCTCAAGACTACAGTTCATATTGGGAAACATACCAGGCAGGTAGAATTCGTGAGCTCAGGAAGGAAAGCTTGAAAGAAGCTTTCTGGAAATGCCTGGTTATGCCGAAAAGGCAACTGTTCAGTACGATCCGGTTTGCTGACATCCGTAGGAATATAGATCGTATCTGCACAATCATAAAAAATTGAAAATTGTCATACAAACCAGTGAAATGGTGAAATTTCACTAAATTCACAAATGAAAAGCTAACCAAGTCACATTCAATATAATATGAAATTTGCACAAACAATAAAACCATTCATTAAAGGCAGCGGAATATGGCTTGGCTTGGGAAGCAGCACTGAAGCAATTTTTAGATTTCTGCGAAACATGATTTTAACCCGTCTTCTTGCACCTGAAGCATTAGGCACCATGTCCATTGTTCTCTCTGTAAATGCCTTGCTCGAAGTCCTGACTTCTGTCGGCATCAAAACAGCTATCATACAAAATCCCGGAGGAGAAGAGAATACATATCTCAATGGTGCGTGGTGGCTATCAGTTGGGCGAGTTTTGGGACTTTACACAATCGCATATATCTCAGCTCCGTTCATTTCCACCTTTTACCAAAATGAAAATTTGACTTCGCTGACACGTGTTGCTTTTTTAGCCTTTATTATTAATGGTCTTATGAGTCCAAAAGCTTACACCGCCATGAAGAAAATGAATTTTAAGCGGTGGGTAACTATATTCAATGGAGGCGGAATTATTGGAATTATCATAACGCTTATCCTAGTTCCAATATTTGAAAATGTTTGGGCTCTAGTCATCGGATTTATTGCTGAAGCTTTCGCACGCACCGTTTTGTCCCATATTCTTTGTCCATATAAGCCTAGTTTTAACTTCAGTCACAAACACTTGAAGGAGTTGTTCAAATTTGCACGCGGTATGTTTGGCATTCCAATACTCTATTTTATATTTATGAGAACAGATATCTTTGTAATAGGAAAATTGTTGTCCGTAAAAGAATTGGGACTATATGCAATGGCAGCCAATCTTGCTAGGATGCCTCTACAATTTTTGGGATCCATTATTAATGATCTGCTGATGCCAGCACTTTCAAAAAAGCAGGATGAAAAGTTAGACTTCAACCAATTGATTGTGCAATCAATCGCTGCAATTGCTTTCCTTGGGTTTCCTCTGCTAATATTTATCCTTTGTTATTCGGCGCAAATACTATATTTTGTTTATGGAAAATCATATGTTGCCGTTGCTGTGCCGTTAAAAATAATATTTGCTTCAGAATTTCTGAGAGTATTAAGCATACCAATCGCTACAGCTTACCTCGCTATTGGGGAGCCTCAACTTCATCGATTTTTCAATATAATCAGAGCCATTTTAATGCTTGTTTTGATTTATCCGCTTGTAAAAATATATGGCCTGACCGGAGCAGCTACAGCAGGATTAATTTCCGTTTCTATTGCTTTAATTTATCAGATGCGCGTTATACAAAGACTTACAGGATTTAATTTAAAAATTAATTTTAGGAACATAATTGAAATTGCCTGCATTGCTTTTGTAATAATATTTTTTTGGGAAAGTTCAAATTTATTTAATTACTCATGGCTGATTAAATTAATAATTGGTTTATTCTCCTGTGTTCTTTCCTACTTAGCATTGCTTTTGTACTTGCCTGTTATTAAAAAAAACGTTCTCATAAAATGATGATTTTCATGCCCCTTCTTATCAATAACAATCTTCTGCATACTTCATAACCAGTTAATTCTTTAGCAAAATAACAAAATACGAAGGAGCCACCGTCATGAAAATAATGATCATAGGGACGTTCGATGTTGATAATTATGGCGACTGTTTGTTTCCAGACATCGTTAGACATGAATTAGAATGCCGAATGGAGAATGTCGAAACTCAACTTTATAGTCCAACTGCTCGTGTATCAAAATTGGGCAATTATTCACAAGTTTATGCTTTACCTGGAACGGTAGAAGAGTGCAAGTTTATCGACTTCGACGCAATAATTGTGGCAGGTGGAGAGGTGCTAAACAATGGACATAACGCAAGTGGTCTATATTGCAGCATAAGACCCAACACAATGAGCTCAGGAATGCGAATGTGGATGTCCCCTGCAATTATTAAAAAATGGTATGGTACCCCCTATGTGTTCAATGCAGTTGGCGTAGGAAGGCTTGATGAACAAGCCAAGAATGGTCTATCCTCTGTATTAAAGTTCGCAAATTACAAATCAGTAAGGGATCAACATTCCGCAGATATCTTATCCATGGCTGGCAGCAACATCAGCGTGGAAACAGATAGTGGATTCATGCTGCCGCGTGCCTTGGCCCACATAAACTTACAGGAAACGGCAAGGCGTGTGATTCCAAGTGGATTGGCATTAAATTCCTATCTGGTTATCCAAGCAAGCATGAATTATCTTGTAGGAAGATTCGATCAATGGTGCAGCGTGGTTTCTGAGATTAAAAGAATTTGCAACCAGCCGATTTTATTATTGCCCATTTGTTATCACAACTCAGATCATATGATTCTTCGTAAAGCCTTACACAAGCTCAATGAGCTTGGTATAAAAACTGCTTTGACAAAATACTATTTAAATATAATAGAAACTGCATCCGTAATATCCTGCAGTACTGGATATTTTGGAACGAGCCTGCACGGTGCAATAACTGCGATCGCCTTTAAAAAACCATTGTGCGTATTATGTAATTCAATTCCAGGTAAGCATGAAGGCGTACTAAAAACAGTAGGACTGGAGATGAATGTCACGAACAATCTCAAACATGTTCCTTTTATTTTTGAGAATTCACTCTCGATGGATGTTGAAGTTCCAGCAGCAAAAGGCATGAAAGGTGCGCTTAAGGGATTTGAGGATATGTTCGCAGCATTAAATGGCAAAACTCTTTCAAGCAAAAAACAGATTGATAATGAAAATTGGCAAATAATGCTTAATGCTATAGAGTTTGAAAAAAAATATTATAACAAAAATTTATTAATAAAAAGGAAGTTATTCAATATAATAAGATCAAAGACTTATTTAAGTGATCTCTATAATTTACTCAGCTACTTAAAAAAAACATAAAATTAAATAATATTATATCAAAATCATTAAAATGCAGGCATATGGAAATACTATTTTTGCGTCGCCAATATCTTGACAGCATTGTTATATCGGAAAACTCTTGACGACCGTCTTTGTCTCCGATATGAAACGTTAACTTTAAAGAAATAAGATTTTCCAGAACGCACCTCGGAGGTTAAAATACATTAGATTGTTTCTTTAGACCATAACATATTAAATATCAGGAAAACTCGGCACAGTCGCACGCCGAATCTATTCGAAATAATATTTGTCCTGAACCGAGTCGGTAATTTATTTGTTGAAATCACCTGTTATTGTCCATTTCACTATTTCTTTTTCCTTTGTTACCTCTTATTCGTTCCGTTGTGTTAATCCACCAAACACCTACTTTCGCGAGCATCTCACAGAACCGGTTGAAATCATGTGCATTGCCGAATCCTGAAAAAAAAAGAGAAGAGAGGACACACAATGAAAAAAAGAATTTTAATGTTTTTGGTTCTTCTTGCTGTCATGCCGTTCGCTACAGCGCATGCAGCAACATGGTACGTGGACAACGCGGCAACAGGATCCGGCAACGGAACGTCATGGACTAACGCATGGAAATCATTTTCAGCCATAGCCTGGACTTCGATAAAACCAGGAGATACACTTTACATCAGCGGGGGATCAACATCCAAAACATATAAGGAGAAACTATCAATTGGTGTGAACGGAACTGACAGCAGTCCCATATATATCAAACCTGGCCAGACCTCACCCCATAACGGCGTTGTGACCATCACAAACACAGGATCTAATGCAGGTATTTATATCGCAAATAGATCTCATATCGTAGTCGATGGTAATGTTAACGGCAAACAGAATATAAGGGTAACCAAATGTACAACTCCTGGGGTTGTTGTTTATGGCTCAGCGCATGGTATTGTTCTCACCTACCTTGAGGTGGATAACAATGGGGATGCAGCTAAAGAAGATGGGATAAGCGTCCAAGTATCTTCATCAATTGATGGAGAATCCAGAGTTGCAGAAATCAGTTACTGCAAAGTCCACGATAATTGGCAGGACGAAATGAAGATCACCGGAGCCAGAGGACCAGCTAAAATGGGAAGGTTCCTTGTCCACCACAATGAAATTTATAATATTTCCGATGATGGACTAGAATCAATATGCAGGGGGATAGATTTCTACAACAATAAAATGCATACTTTCCGGATTGGAAAAGGATCAGGACATTCTGATGGTATTCAGTTCATGGGTGGATCTACTCGGATTTACAACAACACTTTTTATAATTTTTCACACCCCACAAAAACAGGTGTCAATTCCTATATGCTCGTAGCTGCTCAAACGCTAACAGATGCAATCCCAGAAAGAGACTTCTATATTTACAACAACCTGATTTATGATACTACGCCAAAGTCAAATCTTAAATCCGACGCTTATCTCCGAGGAATTGAATGGACTTTCGGCCCAAGCAGTCAATGCACTGGAGTTACGAATGTAATTATTGCCAACAATACGATTATAGGAACTCCATATTACGGTTTGTCACTTTGGCTGTACAGCGGCAAAACAAGTCAAAATGTTCAGATTTACAATAATATTGTATCTAACTGCAACCGACTCAATCCCTCTGGTGGTTCCGCGGTGTCTCTAGGGCAGACATGGAATTGGACTATTGGCTCGAGAGGGGACAACAAACAGGTCATTTTTGACCACAACATCATTTATGCGGGGACATCGGGCTCAGATAAGATTGTGTTCAAAGGAACCCGTTATAGTTACGCTACGTGGAAATCCACTTTTGGTACTCAGAAGAATATCACTGGTAATCCGGATCCTCTTTTGAATTCCCAATACCGTCTGCAATCCACATCTCCGGCAAAAGATAAAGGGAATGCAATGTCATCTTTTTTCAATATGGATATTGATGCCATTGCAAGACCTCAGGGTACGGCATGGGATATTGGTGCCTCGGAATATAAAACTGGCACCACAACAGCAGCCGTGCAATAGATCGGGATTTTCGACTCCGATGTGAAATTATCACTGCAGAGCCGTAATCCTTTCCCCATAATAAAACGATACCTTCTTTCCGAAAGGGGAAGCCTTCATCTTTGATGTAAGCTTCCCCTTTCATTTTCCGCCTTTCTTCAAAACTGGAACCATAAGTCTAAACTTACATTCCAAGACAAAATATTTACCCTTAAGGATAATCCCTGATAAAATTAACTTGACCATCGGTGATATTTAAGTAATATATATCGGAATTA
>MVQR01000163.1 GCA_002067815.1 Syntrophus sp. PtaB.Bin001
ACGCCAATGACCAGCGCAATGATTACCCAGGAACTTGTTGCCTCGGGACAGGAAATCAGTGAAAGAACGGTTCGTCTTTATCTTCAGGAAATGTCCAACGACGGCCTTACAACCAACATCGGCAAGAAGGGTCACCAGATAAGCGAAAAGGGATTGGGGGAATTTGACTCCGCAAATATTATTGATAAAGTCGGATTCCTTTCCGCAAAAATCGATACAATGACCTATCAGATGGATTTCGATCTTAACACCACTTCAGGGAATGTAGTCATCAATGTGACTCTTGTAGAACCCGGCATATTTGCCAAAAGTATTCCTCTGGTAAGCAGAGTTTACAAGGAAGGATATGCTATGGGACATTTGCTCACATTCCTCGGGCCTGGCGAGACCCTTGGACATATCTCCGTTCCCGAGGGTATGATAGGAGTAGGCACTGTCTGTTCAATTACCATGAACGGCGTACTGTTAAAACACGCCATCCCGACGACTTCCCGGTTTGGCGGTCTTTTGGAACTTCGGGAAGGCAAGCCGGTACGATTTGCGGAAATAATCATGTACGACGGAACAAGCATCGATCCCTTGGAGATCTTTATCCGCAGCGGAATGACTAATTACATCGGGGCAGTTCAAACCGGCAACGGTAGGATCGGCGCAAGCTTTCGGGAATTCCCTGCAGAAAGCCGCGATATGGTGGAGCATATTGATAAAAAAATGAAGAGGATCGGGCTTGGCGGTTTGCTGCGAATCGGAATGCCGGGACACGCCCTTCTCGATATCCCTGTCAGTGAAGGCAGAGTAGGTGCGATCGTTATCGGCGGCCTTAATCCCGTCTCGATAATGGAAGAGACAGGAGCGAGACTTTACTCCAGAGCTTTGGCCGGACTCATCGATTTCCGGAAACTTTTCCGCTACGAGGAAATGGAAAGTCGGATCAGACCTTTTTTATGATTTTGATGGTTGCTATTGCAACGTATGGGGTACGACACTATGCAACAATAGGGGAATGCACTATGCCATTAAAGTCTGCAACCTGATTGTCATATTTACTGATATCGGGTTTTATATAACTGCTTTTACTTATAAGAAAAGAGAGGCGGTTATGGAAAAGAAACTTGTAGTTATCAGGCAGGGAAAACAGAATGGCAATGACATAGTCGATGACATTATCAAAACCGACGGTTGGAAGCTGGAGACTATCGAGCTTTCAAAAGGCGAACCCTTACCGAGAAATCTCGAAAACATTGACGGCTTGTTGATTTTAAGCGACGCCATGAATGTATTCGATCAGAGCTCCTCACCCCTGACAGTCTATCTGAATTCATAGAATCACCCCATGAATCGGCTGGTATTGTTGATCCTTACGGCTCTGAATTCAGAGAACAAACCTTTGAATTCAAAAGAATTGGCGACACGCCTTGCTTCTCGGGGCGTTGACCTTTCGGAACGGACCGTCCGCTACTACCTCAAAAAGTTAGACGCTGATGGTCTTACCGAAGTCTGTGCAAAAAAAGGGCGGAAGATCACGGCAAAGGGCCGGCAGGAAATTACCCAGGGTTTCGTTTCAGAAAGAGTCGGATTTATCATCAACAAAATAAACAATCTTGCTTTTCTGGCCGACTTCCATCCCGTTACGGGAAGGGGAAAGGTCATTCTGAACATTACTTACATTCCTGAGGATCGATTAGAGGAGGCACTGGCCATCCTGCAATCGATCCTTCATTCTCCCTACGCAATTAGTGAACGGATTCTTATCGGTCGATCCGGTGAGATTTTTGGAGACTGTCTCGTTCCGGAAGGATTGGTTGCGATCGGCACCCTGTGCAGCATTACGCTTAACAGTGTCCTGCAGAGAACGGGAATCCCGGTGACGACGAAGTTCGGTGGCATTGTGGAGATACAAAACAATCAGCCTGTGGGATTCAGTTCCGTGATCAGTTACGAAGGCTCATCCGTTCCCCCTCTGGAAATATTGATCAAAGGGAAAATGACGGATGTTCTCAGTGTGCTTGACCTCGGCACGGGAAAGATTCTCGGGAGTTTCCGGGAAATTCCGGCGGAAAGCCTCAGCGATGCAAAAAAGGTTAATGAAAAGCTGAAAAAACTGGGATTCCAAAGCTGTATTCTTTTCGGTCAGCCGGGGAAATCTCTGCTGGGACTACCTGTGACTGATGGTAAAGTCGGACTGGTGGTGATTGGTGGTCTCAACCCAAGTGCCGCGCTGGAAGAGGCCGGCCTGGTTACTGACGGTCAGGCTCTTGCAATGCTCCAGGATTACGTGGCGCTGAGTCCTATCGAAACATTTATCAAGAAGAAAGCGGTTACAAGATCGCCTGCAATTTCCGAATATTCTCCATCGAGAGAAATCTCACAAAATTTCGCTTACCCGCCGCTTTTATAAGATCGGTAGCAGAGAACTTTACGGGAAACAATGTCGGCGAGCAGCTTGAAATTTTCCTTTTCCGTATCTCGGACAAAAACTGTCTTTTTGTAGTGCGCGCTTTCCGGGAAAAATCCCGTAAGCTGATTTTCCCCTTCCTTGATTAATTCGACATTGAAGAAAAATTTGTCCTGTTCCGGAAACAAAGCTACATAAAAGATATCCGTTTCCACGAGATCCTGAAAAAAGTGGGTTCCAAAGGAAAGTTCCGGCATCAGACTTCCTGTCATATAGGCTATTTCGACAATCGCCGCAAAATGATTTATCTCGGAAAACCTTACCGGCACCCCCAAGGATGGCGTGGTCGTGCCCCATCTTCCCGGACCTAGGAGCATTGATGGGCATTCTTCACGATGACTGATCCGGTTCAATCTGCCGATCAATCGGGCAATGTCGTATTTTTCCGACAGGGAGAGCCTGCTGTACTCCTCGTAATCAACATAGACAAGGCGCTTTAAGGGTTGGAAAACGCTGCCTCCCATAAAACTGCCCTCCGTTTGAAAAAGAATATCCCTGGCAGATAGATCAGAAGGAATGGAGACCAGTATGCCTTCGCCTGTACCTCTGATTTGTAGAGGGCGGCACTGAACAAGGTTTATCTGAAAATCGTCATCCTGGGTAAAGTTAACCGTAAACTCAATATCAACTGGATAGCTGTACTTCTTCTCGAGAGTCTTCAGCATCCCCTGAATGATATATGGGAACGAACTGTCTGACAGTAGCTTGTCGAAAGTCAGCAGCCATTTTTTTCCGCTGCTTCGTCCCCTGGCTTTCAGGAGTTCCTCGCTTTCATGATCTCTTATACCTACCAGATCCGGATTGATTCCCATATCTTCCGATAGAACGTTATTCACCGGAATTGTTTGGAATTCGTTCCGGCTGATATTGAGGACATCAACTTCATGCTGCGAATATCTTCTAGTGTCGTTGCCTCCTGCATGAGGGCGCAACAAAGGGACATCCAGAGGCACTATGCGGGGATAATCGTTTTCAACGCGATTAACGGCCCTAGTTCCCAGTCCCAGCACCAGTCTGAGCATGCCTGCCCTGGGATCCATTTCTTTTTTCCAGACGAAAGTGTTGTAAGAGATCCCGACGCCGGCCAGATCGGGGAAAAAAAATTCCTTCCGATATGAACCTGAAACCCGCTGAACAAGAAGGGCCATCTGCTCATCGTGTTTTTCCAGTCCCCGCTGTAGACGATAGGCCAAGGCGTCTTTATTCATAGTACTGGCGAAGATTCGTCGGATAGCCTCCTTGAACTTTTGAAATCTTTCTTCCGGCGTGCCCTGATTGACTAAGAAAAGGCTTTCATATTTTCCGGCAAATGCATTGCCGAAGGCGTCTTCCAGGAGGCTGCTGGAACGCACGATAATAGGGGATTGGCCGAAATATTCGATCACCCGCCAGAATTGCTCTTCGATCTCATCGGGAAAAATTCCGTCCAGCATCTTTTCGCGCAAGAGCTTGGCAGCTTCGAAATAGCCTTCCTTGGTTTTCTGCTTCATGCGGAGTTTCCACCAGCCGTTCTCTACTATGTAAGTATAAAAAACATCCGAGCCGACATAGAAGGAATCGTGAGGCTCAAGATGGCGTTGCCAGTCGGAAGAACGCTCCTGAATGAGCATGTTGCGCGCGATCAGCATCCCGACGGCCTTTCCGCCGATGTAGCCCGTGCCGATCAGCCGTGCTTTGATGTTGAGAAGGTCTTCGAGGGTGAAATGCCTCCTGGCGAGTTCCCGAATTCGTTCCTCCCGTCCGATCATGATTTCACAGAGATGATCGTGAAGTTTTCGCTTCTCTTCCTTGTGGATCTTTTTCTGGAGGAGTTCCTCGACATGAATAAAAAGCCTGTCCCAGTAGTCGAGATTTCGTGAGGCGCTTTCCAGACCTTTTCCCGAGAAATAATGAAGAAGCCTTCCCGTATCAACGCTCCGGGTAACCGGCGAAAAGCTGTTTTCCTTCTTCAGGTGCGGAAGAAACATGGTGGGCAGATTGCGTCCCTTGACTTTCAGCGGATGGACATAAATCTTGTTGTCGGCATTATAGACATCAATAAGCACCTGAGTTGTTTCGCGGATTCTTGCAACGGTCTTGAATGAGTGGTTGTCCCGCACCAGTGCGAAATAGGCAATGGTATTGAGCTGGTAGAGATAAGGGCAGATTATCCTGAAGAAATTGCCGATCATCAGATCCGTTGCCCATGCGGAAAGGAGGTCCGAGAGGGAGTCAAAAACATAGAAGACTCCCTCTCCTTCACTGGTAGCTATATTATAAACTTCAGATGAAAAGGACTCGAAGCCGCTCTGGGCGTCGAGGCGATAGACTTTAATCTTCTCATCGTCCTCCAGGAGGGGTTCATGCTGAGCGAAACACAGATAAACGACTTTTCTGTTTTCTGAAAGGGCCTTCTGCACAAAAGGCGTAACGAAAGAGCGGTAGTCCGCGATGTAATCGACCTGCCAGACGACATTGTCGCCTGTTCTCAAACCGTCGATGACTGAATCGAAGCTTTCCAGTCCGGTGCTGACTCGTGCCGGTATTTTTGCCATAATTTATTTTCCCGATTTGGTATAGATAATAAAAGGTCAGATCAACTCATAAAATAAGCAATTTAGAGTAATTCTGAACCTGAATTCACGAATACAAATTTTTTAATCTGTATTTGCCTATTCATAAAGGATTCTCTTCTATAAATCAAATGACCATCTAAGGAGAGACGTCTGTTCTCAATAACGGCTCTTAAGGACCGGCTGTAGACATTTATGTAGGCAGCCTTTAAATAAAAAGAACAATTTTGTATCGAATGCCATGATGAACAGGCAACTATTTCTCTATAATGATGTATTATCAGTATGATATGAACATTCATCGCAGCTGGCACTTCCCTTGCTCTTTCAAAGGTAAGGCGTAAAGTCGACCGGAAAGACTTTTCGCTGACGGATATAAAAAGCCGGCTTTTATATCCATGGCATTTTGATGACATTTAAAGGAGGAACTCTCATGAATGCGGGAGATACCGCGTGGGTCCTGATATCCACGGTACTTGTTTTTGTTATGACTCCCGGGTTGGCCTTTTTCTATGGCGGCCTGGTGCGCCGGAAGAATGTTCTTTCAATTCT
>MVQR01000164.1 GCA_002067815.1 Syntrophus sp. PtaB.Bin001
CATCATCGGGACCGGGTTTGAATCGAAAGTCAAGAAGAAACGTTTATCGGATAACTTTGAAGTATCTCCGACATTCCTGTTAAGATCGATCTGATCCTTCGCGGCCCTTTCTCCTACGGGAGTAATAGATCCATGATTTTCTCTCGACATGTTATCCATTCCCTCTTTTATAAAAAAATTATTCAAATAACTTGCCGTTTATTAATGGGTAAATTCCGCCCTTCAGGCAAAGTGCCTGTGTATTATAAATCTAAGGTAAACGTTCCGTGCTGTCTGTTAAAGATTTGATTATTTTCTCATGGATAAGTCTTGCAGCCAATTGATTTCCACCTATACCTGCGAGAATGGATACGGATGTGCTGTCTCTGCCGACATATTCAACATCGATAATGATTTTATCTTCATACAATTTGGCTGTAATTTTGCCGGAAGAGATTTTGCGTCTTTTATCGATGCCTGAAGCATTTAAATCCTGAATCGTCCGCTCACAGGCTTGCCAGACCTTATCCAGCGGGTAAGGGTAGTTTGCCTGTAGATATCCGTTTTCGTAAACAAACTTGCCGGACTGGATGCCGACTATATTACCGTTGGTAATTAACGCGGTATCGCATCCTGAAAACAAGAAAAGACAAAAAAGAATACTTGCTAAACCCCAACGCCAGAAAAGTTTCATGAAAAGTTATCTCCAGAAAAGGTTATCTTCAGTAAATTCATAAGTTATTTTTCTTTAACATAGCTTTTCCATATAAACAACTGTAATTAAGTCAATAAGAATTAAAAATTGTCTATATCCTGAAAAAGATGAAAATGCTTTGCATCAATGTCCGAAGCAAAATCAGCACGGTCATAAGAATGCAAATACTTCCCATAATTCGGTGCATGGAGTTTTCTTTAAATTTTTCATCATATCCCAGAATAAATCCGAGAAGAATGCCGGCGACAAGTCCCCCGCCGTGTGCCCAGTTGTTGATACCCGGGACAAGAAGTCCGAAAAGAATCAAGCCGACAACCCAGCCCAAAGCTTGTTGGTAAATGGCTTCACCATAAAATCCTCCCCGGTTTTTGCCATAGTAAAGAATCGCTCCTATCAGACCGCAAATACTTGCGGAAGCTCCTATAGTAAAGAAAATGCCGGCAGCATAAGAGAGAAGAAAACCTGCTATGCCGGTAATTGTATAAATTATTATAAAACGGTAAAATCCGTATTCACGGAGAACAAAAGTTCCAAGTTGGTAAAGAGCAGCCATATTAAAAAAAATATGGAGAAGACCGCCATGGAGAAAAGAAGCGGAAATGAGCGTCCACCATCTTCCATATCTGTCAATTGGTACTGTTCCTGTAGCGCCAAGCAAAAAAAGACTCTCGTTGGATGGGGAAAGAAAATTCAGGGGATTAAGACTAGCTCTGGTAAAAAATGAAGTAAAGAAAATGGACAAGATATAGAACGCCAGGTTTAAATAAATGATAATTCTTACCGGATGAAGAGAAACACTGTGTAAATTTCCGACAAAACCGGAAACCCATCTAGATCCGGGATGCTTAAGTCCGCAATAAGGGCATTCTAGTTCGTCGGCGCTGATAAGCTTGCGGCAGCGAGGGCATAGAAGGGAACTTTTTCCACGGGCGATCATAATATTTATCAAAGGAAAAGATTAAAAATATTTCATCATGAACGGGATGGCGGCAAAAGTCCCGATGGAAGTCGTCAGGTTTACGATGGCGATCAGAAGAAGAATGCGGGTAATCTTATTTCTGAGAAAACCTTTGACAGACATGACATCTTCTTTCAGATCAAGAAAATCTCTGACTTTAGGCTTGCGGAAAGTTGCCTCTGCGAGGCCGGCAACCCAGCCGGTGGCTATCAAAGGGTGAAGAGTGGCTATCGGTGCTGAACATGCGGCCGCGGCGATAGTCAATGGATGGGCCAGGAGAATAATCGCCCCGGTAGCCGCACAGGCAGCCGTGATTGTTGACCAAGAGAGAATCATGGAGAGACTTGCATGCAAACCAGAGTTGAAAAATCCGGCAATGAAAAGACCGATTATACCTAGAGAAAATCCCCAGCCAAAGATGCTGCCCCAAAGTCCGGCTGGTGGAATAGTTGAAATGGCTTCAATATCTATTTCATTATTTTTTTCAATGTTGCTGATGATGCCCGGAATATGACCGGCGCCGACAACGGCAACCACCTTATTCCCGGAAGCATGACTGATGGAATGGGCAAGATATTGATCCCGTTCATCGATGAGAGTGTTTTTTATATCCGGCATTTTTTCCCCGAACTGACGAAGAGTCATATCAAGCACATCATGTTCTTTCAGCTTTTCAATATCCTCTTCCGTAATATCATCCGCCATGAACAGGGAGAGGAACATTTCTGAAATCAGTTTTACCTTGTTGAAAAATCTCATCTTTCTCCAGGTGCGCAGCAGGGTGGTGCGGATCTCCCGGTCGGCCAGCACAATGTTTTTATCTTTGAGCTCTGCCAGAGCGATGGCGCGAAGCATTTCCTCGCCGGGGTTGATATTGAATTTCTCGGCTATTTTTTTTTGGAAGGAGACCATGAGGAGCTGCGACAAGAGCAAAGATGTCCGTTTTTCCCGGATTACCTTTATGATATCCATCTCCTGCCATTGATCTTTTTTCTTCAATGCGTCGAAGCGGGCTTTGCAAAGCTCGATGCATACCGTATCCGGATTTTCTTCGTTGATGACCTGTTCAACTAGATCGGCGCTTTCCCGAGATACGTGGGCCGTGCCGACAAGGATTATTTCCTTTTCACCTATCGATAAGCGATGTACATTTCGATGCTGTGTGATATTTAAATTAACTTCTTCCATAATATATAGCTTCCTATCAGGATTTTATTTGCTTGTAAAGTGAAATGCCTTATAGAAGAAACGCTTCGGGACAATTCCCGGGGCCTTTGTAGTGAAAATGGTGACAAACGTATAGTGCATTTGAGATACAGATAAATGCCTGATCGAGATGTTAAAGAGTATGGTTATGCCTCAAATGTTTATATTCCTGTAAATAGGGTAAAAAAGTGCAGCAAGATGTGAACCAGGATAATGCAAGAAAGTTTCTTAACATAGGGACTCGCCAGGAATTGGATATTGACCGTATAGCCTTTGGCGGTCTGGGAATCGGCAGGATACAGGATCTGGTCGTATTCGTTCCATTTGCTGCTGATGGTGACAGGCTTGAAATTGAAATTGTCGATGTAAGGAGAACATATGCCACGGGACGGATATGTCGGATATTGCAACCCTCTGTTTTTCGTACAGATCCTAAGTGTCTCCAATATCGGCATTGCGGAGGATGCCAATACCAGCATATCAACTATGCACATCAACTGGAAATTAAGAAAAAACAGGTCATGGAAACATTTGAAAGAATCGGTAAGCTGCCTGATCCTCCAGTAAAAGAAGTTATTCCATCGCCAGAACCTTACGGATATCGAGGAAAAGCTGAATTTCACGTAAAACACAAACAAGGAAGCACACCCATTATTGGTTACAAAGAGGCTGCCGAAAGCAGGATAGTTCCTGTAACACGTTGCGAAATAGTGGACGAAACCATCAACAGTGCACTTGAGTCTTTTCGGAAAAAGCTGGAACATGCTTCACCTTCGGCTCAAAGGATGGATAACCGCGAAAGAAAGGTGACATTTTGGTCGGATGTGGAGAAAGAAACGGATGTACAGGGGAGGGCAGCTATCCGAAAAAGGCAAGTAATACGCCAAGTAAATGGAAAAATCCTTCTTGTGCCAGTGCAAGGTTTCTTCCAGGCTAACCATCATCTTGTATATTCAATGGTTAACCATGTGGTTAGTATCTGTGAATTGTCAGGGAATGAGTCAGTTCTGGATGCCTACTGCGGTTCAGGACTGTTCTCAATGTTTCTGGCACCTCATGCGAAGATTCTGTACGGGATTGATTTTGACGAAGCGGCCATATTGTGTGCTGATGACAATCTTCGCAATGAAGGATTGACAAATGCGTCATTTTCCGCAGGGGATGTTGCTCATGTTCTAAAAAAACTATTTGTGAAAAAAAATAAAAAAATAGACTTGGTTATCCTTGATCCTCCAAGAGTAGGTTGTGGCAGTGATGTGCTGGATTGTCTGCAACGGCTGAGTCCGGAAAAGATCGTCTATATTTCCTGTAATCCGACCACACAGGCCCGTGATGTCCTGCAGCTAAGAAGTGTAGGTTATAATCTTAGACAATTGCAGCCGTTTGATATGTTCCCCCAGACAAAGCATATAGAAGTCGTCGGCGTCCTGGAACGGGCTTAGTCACGAATTAATATGAGAATTGTTAGAATAATGGAGTGCAGAAAATAAACTTGGACAAGACTAAACATTGTGAAGCTTATGATGGCTATTTTTGAATAAAGCGGAATTAAAGGTCAATCTCCTGATCGTCTCTGGCGGCGAAGGTTTCAGGAAAGATCTTCCTGGCGATTGTTTCTGATTCTTCCCGATCTGCATAAGTTGTGTAAAGACGGGCGTCGAAGTGCGTTAACGCGAGCTGTTTTACCCCGGCTTCAGCGGCAATCCGAGCGGCGGCTTCCGGATTGAGATGCGGCCAGGCCTCACTGAACTGTTCCTGTCTGTATGCGCACTCGGCAATCAGGAAATCGGCAGAACGGGAAAGAGTTACGGCATTATTACAGTAGCCGGTATCCGAACAGTAGCAGATAAGCTTGTTATCGAGTGTTATCCTGTATCCCAGTGTCAGGACGGGATGGTTCAACGGCATTGTTTCCACGGGAAAAGGCAGGTTTGTAAGATCAGCAGGAAGTTCATAGATTTCCACGGAATAGGGGAGATCTGAAAGCGCGGCGGTAAAGGGACGATTGACGAATCGGGTTAACACTTCCCTGCTGCCGGTTGGTCCACAGATAATCAAGCCTTGCGGGAAGGAGAATTTATTTAATGTATGCAGACCGATAATGTGGTCCAGATGAAAATGGGAAAGAAACAGGTAAAGAGGCTTTTTGCTTGTTCGGTCAATGTAGCGATCCAGTTTGTAGAATCCGTTGCCGGCATCAAGAACAAGGTCAAATTCTTCGGTGCGAACAAGTATACAGACAGTATTACCCATATCAGTATCGTACCAGCCGTTGGTCCCCAGAAAAATTATCTTCATTTTACCCTGTCCTTTTCAGATTAGATGCTGAAACCAAAGATATGCATTGATACACATGTTCTTTTAAGAAATTTGAATATATACTGCCAAATAAATACAATGACAAGCATCAAATAACGAAGATCGGATGGATAAAGGAAACAAAAACAAACAGGTTTTGCAACTGTTGGTAGATATTTCGGAATCGGCGATAGGATTTATTTTTCTATATGTAACTATTCTTCACTTTGTATGCTGCATGTTAGCATATGCTGGCGTAGGATCAGAAAATACAACTTCACGGCACTTACGATCAAATCATGAAAGTCGATACTCAATAGATATCAGTATCAATCGAAAAATCTTGATTCTATATGAATATACCGAATCGGGAAAGCGTGTTTCACTACGTGAATATAAAGTA